>JABBBT010000012.1:0-2115 GCA_018607365.1 SAR86 cluster bacterium | reverse complement strand
GGCTGAGTTAGCCCTAATTTAATAATTAATTCTTGAAAACGTTCCCTGTCCTCAGATTTATCAATAGCATCAACATCTGTACCAAAAATCTTAATACCTTTTTCAGATAAGATATCTGCAAGTTTAAGAGGGGTTTGACCTCCAAACTGGATTATTACTCCCTCTGGAGATTCATTATCAATAATATCTAGTATTTTTTCGGAAGTAATTGGTTCAAAATACAACCTATTTGAAACATCATAATCTGTTGATACTGTCTCAGGGTTGCAGTTAACCATTATAGATTCGAACCCCTCTTCTTGCATTGCTAATGATGCATGAACACAGCAGTAATCGAACTCTATTCCTTGACCTATTCTATTTGGACCACTTCCTAAAACAAGAATCTTTTTATTTGATGATGGTTTGCTTTCACAAACATCTCCATAAGTTGAGTACATATAACATGTCGTGGTTGCAAACTCTGCAGCGCAGGTGTCAACTCTCCTGAATACTGGGATCACTCCTAAATCTTTTCTTGCTTGTCTGCATTCATTTTCAGTTGAGCCAACCATTTCAGCAATTCTTGAATCAGAAAACCCTTTTTCTTTTAGATGTATTAATTCATTTTTATTTAGCTTGTTTAGTGAAGTATTTTGTAAGTTTTTTTCAATATTTATAATTTCGTGTATTTGATCTAAAAACCAGTAATCAATTTTAGTAAGGTTATAAATTTTTTCTAGACTCCATCCAGACCTTATAGCATCTGCAACGTAAAATAATCTTTGGGGTCCAGGAAAAGTTAACTCGTATTGAATTTTATCTAAGCTCTCTGGCAAGTTTTCTACAACTGAATTTAGCCCATTGAGATCTTCTTCCATGCTGCATAAGGCTTTTTGTAGTGACTCTAGGAAATTTGAGCCAATTGCCATAACCTCTCCAACTGATTTCATTTGAGTTGTTAATCTTGTATTTGCTTGAGGGAACTTTTCAAATGCAAATTTTGGTATTTTTGTAACTATGTAATCAATACTTGGTTCGAACGATGCTGGGGTCAACCCTCCAGTTATATCATTCTTCAGCTCATCAAGAGTGAATCCAACAGATAATAATGCTGCAACTTTTGCTATTGGAAAACCTGTAGCCTTTGATGCAAGCGCAGAAGATCTGCTGACCCTTGGATTCATTTCAATCACAACCATTTTTCCATTTACAGGGTTAATAGCAAATTGAACATTGGATCCACCGGTATCAACACCAATCTCTCTTAAAATTTTAAAGGAAGCATTTCTCATTACCTGATATTCCTTATCAGTTAATGTTTGAGCTGGAGCTATAGTTATAGAGTCTCCAGTATGAACGCCCATTGGATCAAGATTTTCAATTGAGCAAACTATAATGCAATTGTCCTCGCAATCTCGAACAACTTCCATTTCAAACTCTTTCCAACCTATAAGAGATTCGTCGATAAGTAATTCACTAGTTGGAGATAATTCCAATCCTTTTTCACAAATTCCTTTAAATTCATCTATGTTGTAAGCTATTCCACCACCAGTTCCCCCCATAGTAAAAGATGGCCTAATAATACATGGGAACCCTATGCGCTCTTGAACATCCAGCGCATCTTCCATTGAATGTGCTATTCCAGAATTTGGAGTTTCAATTCCAATAGCATTCATGGTTTCATCAAAAAGCTGCCTATCTTCAGCCTTATCAATAGCTTCTCTATTTGCACCAATTAAAATAACTCCATGTTTTTCCAATACTCCCTCTTTATCCAAGCTTAGAGCAGTGTTTAATGCTGTTTGGCCTCCCATTGTTGGGAGAATTGCATCAGGTTTTTCTTTTTCTATTATCTTTTCTACAGACTGCCAATGAATTGGCTCTATGTATGTAGCATCTGCCAATAAAGGGTCGGTCATGATTGTTGCTGGGTTTGAGTTTACCAATATAACTCTGTAGCCCTCTTCCTTAAGAGCCTTGCAAGCCTGAGCTCCTGAATAATCAAACTCACATGCTTGGCCAATAATTATTGGGCCAGCTCCAATAATCAAAATAGACTTTATATCCTTACGTTTTGACATATGCATCTACCATAGACTTAAACTTACTAAATAAAATTTGAATTTCCTGAGG
>JABBBT010000032.1 GCA_018607365.1 SAR86 cluster bacterium | reverse complement strand
AGATCCCTGTATCATAAGTTAAGAATAATTACTGAGTTTCTAGATCTTTAATTGCACTATCAATGCTATCTGCAACATCTTTTATATACAGTGCTTTGGTGAGCGTGTAACTAGGGTGGCCCATTGTCGCTAAGTCTTTGGCTTTTTCCACTGCTGCTACCATTAACTTGTCTGGATCAACAACTTGGTCCATGAGCCCTGCATCTATTGCCTTCTCAAGAGGATACATTTCTGCTCCTAAAATAGATCTATATTTGTGAGATGGTGAAACTCTAAATTTTATTAACTCCAAAATTGGTGTTGGTATAACCATATTGGTTCTCATCTCATTCGCGCCCAATAGGAACTCACCCTTTACTCCAAACCTATAATCACAACAGCATAGCAAGAAAGTTCCTAAAGCTATGCCATGCCCCGAGCAAGCAGCAACTATTGGTCTCGGAAAAGAAAAAATTCGTGACAACAGCTTAAAACCACTTAGTGACATTTTTTTAATTTTAGGTATATCACCCGAACTAATGACTTTTAAATCAAACCCAGCTGAAAACATTCCAGGTCTTCCGGTAATTATTAAAGATCCACTTTCTGTTGGAACTTGATCCAAACAATTATTAATAGCCTTAGTCATTTCTTCTGAAAAAACATTAGCTTTGCCATCGTCTAAAGTTATTATGGAGATATCATCCTGTTGAGTTAGCGTTGCCAAAGAATCTGTCATTTTTTAACCTAAATTATTAATAAAGAAGAGTTTAGCAAAAAAATATATAATTATTGTGACTAATTTGTTATCTATGTTGATATTAAAAATATTATAAAACGTTCATAGATAAGACCAAAATATTAAAGAGGATAAACAGATGATAAAAAGATTTTTTAAAGCAATAGGCTTGATAGCAGTTTTTGGGGTAAGTCTGTGCTCTTTATACCTAGCAAATTTATTTTTAATGAAGCCAGCCTCCATTGATCACTATTTAGGTAAAGAGTTGTTGACAGGCATGGCCGACTCCCCTGAGTCTTTGACGTATATAGGAATATTTGATCAATTCAATTGGATTACAAAACATAATTCTAAGCTCTCAATACCAAACCCTGAAGATCTTCAGGCTGACATTAAAGATGTAAAGAAAACTCTTAAGGTATTAAATAAATATAAAGATAACTCTTTAACTGATAATCAAAAAATAACTAAAAGTATAGCTATTTTTGATACTGAAAATAATTTAAGGCAATTGGAAGAATTTCCATATCATGATTATCCATTAAACCAAGTTCGTGGCGCACATCATAATGTAATTAGCTTTATGAGTGATATGCATCCTATTAGAAGCCTTTCTGAAGCTAAAGATTTTATAAAAAGAACAAACCTTGTATTGGATGTGCATTTGGGTCAATTAAGCTGGCTAGAGAAACAAGCTGCTGAGGGGATATATGCACCAAAGTTTGTATATGCGCATTTAATAAAACAGCTTAATGAATTAATAAATTACTCTCTTGAGGAGCACCCTCTTTTTACTCAATTTAATAAAAAAGCTGAATTATTAGATATAAAAGATGGTGAGCTTGCATCTCTTAATGCAGATCTTAAATTATCTATAGAAAACAGTGTTACACCTGGCTTTGTGTTGCTTAGGGATTTCATGATCTCAACAAGAGACAAGGCTAATCCTCATCATGGGATATGGTCTCAACCAGATGGAGACGAATTCTATAAATTACGAATACGCTCATATACAACAACAGATTATAGTCCTCAAAAAATTCATGATTTGGGTTTAAGCGAGGTGGCAAGAATTTCATCTAGAATGAAAGAGATTCTTGTCTCTCTTGGTTACGATGCAAATAAAGCCTCAGGCGCTTTGATGAATGAGTTAAACGAAGATCCTTCAATGCTCTATGCAGATACTGCTGATAGAAAGGAGATTGTAGTTCAAGATTATATGAATATGGTTACTGAAGCTACTGAAGGTATTAAAGAGTATTTCCATACCATGCCAAAGGCACCTGTAACTGTCATAGCTGCTCCAGAATATTCAGAAAAAACTGCCCCTGGCGGTTGGTATCAGGCCCCAGCTCTTGATGGTAGTAGGCCAGGTGCTTTTTATGTGAATCTTTATGACATAAAGCAAACGCCTAAATACAGCATGAAAACTCTTGCCTATCATGAGGCAACACCAGGACATCATCATCAGATTGCGCACTCACTAGAAAATGATGAATTAACTTTATATAGAAGGTTCGGCTATAGCACTTCTGCCTTTTCTGAAGGCTGGGCTCTTTATTCTGAGCAATTAGCACTTGAAGCTGGCCTGGCTCCAGATCCATATGACGAGCTTGGAATTTTACAAAGTGAAATATTTAGAGCCGTGAGATTGGTTGTGGATACCGGCATACATTATAAGAAGTGGACAAGAGACGAAGCTATTGCTTATATGAAAGCAAAGACTGGAATGTCTGATACTGAGTGCCGTGTAGAGATAGAAAGATATATAGTCTGGCCCGGCCAAGCTCTTAGCTATAAAGTTGGCATGATTAAAATTCTAGAACTAAGAGAAAAAGCAATGAATGCTCTTGGTGATAAATTTAATATAAAAGATTTTCATTCTGCAGTTTTAGACAATGGGAATCCGCCACTATTTATAGTGGAGCAAATGGTTGATGA
>JABBBT010000008.1 GCA_018607365.1 SAR86 cluster bacterium | reverse complement strand
GCATGATGATTTTGAAATAACAGATGGAAAAGACTTAATCTCTGAATATTCTTTTGGAACTAAAAAAGCAAAGCACCTGTTTTGCAAAAAATGTGGAACAAAAAGTTTTTATCAGCCTCGATCTCATCCAGGCTCTTATAGTATTAACCTCAGATGTGTAGATGAGCCACCAGATATTTATAAGGTAGTGCACTTCGATGGGAAGAATGAATTTAAATGAAGCTAAGTATTTAGCAAGGGAGTAATAATGAAATCTATATTAATTCATATTTCTAGAGTTTTACTCGCAATCTATTTTCTACTACCTGGTATAGCAAAATTTACTTCATGGGACACGCATATAGCCTTAATGGAAACCCACAATATGGTCATGATTCCTATTTTGTTGGCCATTGCCGGCATTGCTCAAGTGGGTGGAAGCATCCTTCTTTTACTTAACAAGCAAGTCGTAGTCTGCGCCATTGGGTTTGCAGCAATGATCTTATTGATAAACTTAAACTTGCATGATTTTTGGAACATATATGATGGCGTAGATACGAAACATGAAACCCAAAATTTTTATAAAAACATGGGAATATTTGCAGGCCTACTGTTGCTAGCAGCAGTTAATCTTGATCAAGACAAGTCATAGTATGAAAAAAATTAATTTTAAATCTAAGTTCAAAAAATTCTCTGATAAGTGGTCGCCAAAAGTTATAGAAGAAATGAATGACTATCAGTTTAAGATTGCAAAAATAAAAGATGATTTTACCTGGCATAGCCATCCAGAAACGGATGAAACTTTTATTGTTATAGAAGGAACAATGGGAATAGAATTCGAGAATGAAACCATCGAATTAAGTGAAGGTGAAATGCTAGTTATTCCTAAAGGAACAAGGCACAAACCATTTGCTGAGCATGAGGCAAAGATCATGCTTATAGAGCCTAAAGGAGTTGTGAATACTGGAGATACTATAAATGAATACACGGCTAAAAATGATCAATGGATTTAACTCAAGCTTGATCAAAATAAATTCGTGAAAAAAATAGGCCTAGGCTTCGCCTATCTTTGTATTTATACAACACCTATTCAATTAGGTTTTATCGCATGGCAAATTTTTATAATAACTTCTTCAGAGTATTCAATTCTTAGCATGTCGACTAAAGACTTCTTAGTAGACAATATTAGGCTTCTCCATGATTGGATATATTCATGGTTTTGGAATGATCTTTTAGATTTTGTATATCAATTTCCTGCCTTAATAGTTAGCAGCTTAAAAGCAATAATAAATTATTATTTAGGATATTGGCTTCTTAGAAAACTCAAATGAAAGTATGAATAAACTCAATCATCTAAATTTTTTCCTTATGTGGATTTTTGGTTTCTTTGCATTATTGTCCTTTGATCTCTTTATAGAAGGCTTTGTATTTGAATGGATAGAATGGAATGGAACAGATAAAAATGATTGGTTTTTTGCTCTATGGTGGGGCTTTGTCGTTGTATGGTTTTTGTATGGATCAGTAACTCTCCATCAAAGACTTAAAAAGAAATGAATGCTTATAAAATTCTGGTCAACAAAGGGCTTCTAAATCAAAGCATCTTTATTATCTTTCTGTCAGGTTTTTTGTATTCCGATGATATAGATGAGTTAGATACTATTTGTTCAATATCTAAAATTCCAATTGTTAATGCTGTCTTTGATTGCAGGCCGCTAACCAATACAGAAATATATTCATTGGATAAATATTGGGATCAGGAATCAAATGGAGATTTATGTCATTATTTTTATTTTCCTATAGCCGATCCAAGAGCATCAGAAAGGCTATTACTAGAAAATTATTTATTAATGGAAGAGAAGATTAAAAAAAGAGGCCTTAATTGTTTTGATGAGTACAGGAATATTTTCTGGTATAGAGGCAAGGGTACGATGAGCATGCTCCAAAAACTAAGAGAGCAATACCCGATACTAAAAGACTATAAGTCCCACTATAATTTTAATGACTAAAAAACAAGAAATTTAAATCATTCTGCTATGCTAGAATTTAAATTGATTATTTCAAGGAGAAAAAATATGAGCAATACTAAATGGGAATATAAAATTGTTGATCACAGCAATTCATCTTCAATGGGGTATTCAAATCCTGAAACTGAAGCATTTAAAGAAGAGCACAAAGACAAAGACTGGAAGCTTGAGATGATGAATATTGAATTAAATAAACTTGGCCAAGAGGGCTGGGAAATGGTTGCTCATAATGGGCCAAATTCAATTTACCTAAAACGCGAACTGTAAGATTAGATTATAGAGCTTGTGGGAATCGATAGCTTTATTTGAATTTGCTTAGCTTATTCGTCTTTGTAGTCTTCTTCGAGGATTCCTTTTTCTTTTAAGGTTTTTGTTAGTTTTTCTAAACGAATAAAGGCAATCAATCCAAGCATACCAAACACAAAACCTGTTGCTGCTAATCCTTCCATAATATTTCCCTAAAAGTATTGATCACTAGGGTAACTTAAATAAGTCCTCTACTGTACATTCAAGAATTTTTGATATTTTTAAAGCCAATACTGTTGATGGAACATAGATTCCATTCTCAATGGCGTTAATACTTTTCCTTGATACCTCGGCACTTTCTGATAAAGCTTGCTGAGTTAGCCCCTTTTCCATTCTTAGCTTGGCAAGCTCATT
>JABBBT010000022.1:7943-18864 GCA_018607365.1 SAR86 cluster bacterium | reverse complement strand
ATTTAAATAATCAAAAAGATCGCTCATATGTATTGAGGGTAGGATCCAAGAACTCGAACAAGTGAGCCTGTTGATCGAACCTCTTTAATAGCAAGCTTCAGCTTAGCATCAAGCTGATGCCCTTCGCAGTCTACAAAAAAATCATGGGAATCAATGTTGCCTCTTGAGGGTCTGGTTTCAATTTTACTCAAGTTAATTTTTCTTTTTTCAAATGGCTTTAAAATATTTATTAAGGCCCCAGGGCTGTTAACTGTTTGGATAAGAAAAGAGGTTTTGTCTTTGCCTGTAGATAAAATTTCATTCTGGCCTATCACCAAAAACCTAGTTTTATTATCTGAATAATCTTGGATATTGCTTTTTTGGAGTTTGAGCTTATATTTTTCTACAGCTAATGAATTAACAATACAGAGAATATTTTTATTTTCTTTGGCATACTTTGCAGCCACCGCTGAACTAGGCATTTCCAATCTTTTAATAGATCCAATATTCTTTTCTATCCATTTGCTGCACTGCCCCAAAGCCTGAGGGTGTGATGCTATTGCAAAAGCATCTTTAATATCAAATTTATTACCTGAAGCAAGTTGGTGATCAATATTTAAATAAATTTCACCAATAATTGAAATATTTTCATTATCAGCTAGACAATTTAAGGTCGTATTAATTACTCCCTCAGATGAGTTCTCAACTGGCACAACACCAATGTCTGTATCTCCTTTAATAACTTGATAGAAAACATCATCAATAGTAGATGATGGAACTCTTGATACTAATGCGCCAAAATGATTATCAACTGCGGCTTCAGAGTGAGTTCCTTCTGGACCTAAATAAGAAATCTTTAATGCCTCTTCTAACGAAAGACATCCTGAAATTAATTCTTTATAGATACTTCTAACCTTTGTATTTGATAAGGCGCCGTCTTCATTCGCTTTAAGGATATTTCTTAATATATTAGCTTCTCTATCTGGTTTATAGAATGAGGTATTTGGACTAATTTTAGATTTGATTTTACCAATATCTACAGCTAAAGATGCGCGCATCTGGATTAATTTTAATAAATCTTTATCTATTTTATCGATTTTAGATCTTAAATTTTTTAATTTATCTATAGTCATTTTTAGCCATATTTTGCTTTAAAACTTTCCATAAAGTCTATCAGCTGATTTATACCCTCTATTGGCATAGCATTATATATACTAGCTCTCATTCCGCCAACTGACCTATGGCCTTTCAAGTTAAGTAATCCAGCCTCCTCAGATTCTTTCAAAAATAAAGCATCGAGATTACTATCTGCAAGAATAAATGGAATGTTCATAATAGATCTATTTTCTAGTTGGACTGGGTTTGTATAAAAACCAGAGTTGTCTACATATTTGTATAAAGTTGATGCCTTTAAATGATTCTGTTTTTTAAAATGATCTAAGCCGCCCGATCTCTTAATCCATTTAAATACTTTTCCAGCCATATACCATGCAAAAGTTGGAGGAGTGTTAAGCATTGAATCTGATTCTGAGTGTTTTGAGTATCTTAAAATATTTGGCAAACTTTCATTTTCTTTACCCATGAGTTCTTTTTCAATAACTACCATGGTTAATCCTGCTGGACCAATATTTTTTTGAGCACCCGCATAGATTAGCGCGAATTTTGATACGTCAATGGGCTCACTTAGTATTACTGATGACATGTCAGCAATAAGTGTATTAGCCGTCTTTGGGGGTGAGTGGATAGCTACGCCTTGGATTGTTTCATTGGGACAATAATGGGTATAAGAAGAATCTGATTTCATTTCCCATATATTTGGATTAGGAGCATAGCTAAACTGCATGTCTTCAGAAGAGGCTATGGTATTAATGTTTGTTATCTTGGAACCTTCGGCTATTGCTTTTTTTGACCATGACCCAGAAAGAACATAGTCAGCTGCAAGATCTTTTCTTCCAAAGTTCATTGGAATCATTGAAAATTGATGAGTAGCTCCACCTTGAAGGAATAAAACATCATGAGAGTCTGGTACTTTTAAGATATCTATAAAGTCTTGTTTTGCTTCTGTTGCAACAGTGTCATAAATTTTTGATCGATGGCTCATCTCCATAATAGACATGCCTGAATCAGCCCACTCTAAAAGTTCTTCCTTAACCTCGGTTAAAACTTCTTCACTTATTACAGCGGGACCTGCGCAGAAATTCCACTTACGCACTATTCTTCATCTTCATCTTCATCATTTGGAATAGTGACACATTCTATTAATTTTTCGCCGTCCTTTGGAGAAATTATTTTTACACCCTGGGTATTTCTACTTAGAGTTGGAACTTGAGTTACTGATGTTCTAATCATTGTGCCTTTGTCGCTAATGAGCATTATTCCATCCTCATCTTCAACAAGAGCAGCTGAGACCATAGAGCCATTCCTTTCACTTGTCTTCATTGAGATGACACCTTGGCCACCTCTATTATGAGATGGAAAGTCATCTAACTTAGTTTTCTTACCATAGCCATTTTCAGAAACACATAAAATTGTTTTCAGAGGATCTCCGACCATCAATGAGATTAATTTTTCGTCTTTCTTTAATTTTATGCCCCTAACCCCTCTAGCTGTTCGACCCATAGCTCTTACATGAGATTCATTAAATCTTATTAATTTTCCTGAGGAAGCAGCAAGCAATATCTCATCATTTCCTGAAGTTATTGCAGTTCCAATTAATTTATCATCATCATCAAGATTTATTGCTTTGATGCCAGATTTATATTTTTTAGCAAAAAGACTTAGGCTGGTCTTTTTGGTGGTGCCTTTTTTTGTTGCCATGAAGATATATTGATCGTCAGAAAATTCACTTACAGGCAAGATATCACTTACAGACTCATCATCATCTAAATTAAGCATATTTACTAAAGGTCTGCCCTTTGATGTTCTTGAAGCAACCGGTATTTCATATACTTTAAGCCAAAATACTTTTCCTTTAGTCGTAAAACATAAGATTTGCATATGGCTACTTAAGACATATAAATTCTGAATTAGGTCCTCTTCTTTAACAGCTGCTGCAGCTTTGCCTTGACCGCCTCTTCTTTGTTCTCTGTATTCATCAAGTGGTTGTGTTTTAGCATACCCACTTCTTGAAACTGTCAGAACTCTCATCTCTTCAGGGATAAGGTCTTCATTTGTAATTCCGCGCCTAGTATCATTTATGAGTGTTCTTCTCTCATCACCAAAATTATTTTTTATCTCCTCAAGTTCTGAGATCATTAGGTTTTTTAAGACTTCTTTATCATCTAGTATTTTTTGAAGATCGATAATTTTTGAAACAATATCAGAGAACTCATTTCCAAGATTGTCTTGCTCAAGACCAGTTAATCTTGCTAGCCTTAATTCAAGAATTGCCTTAGCTTGATCGACTGAAAGTTTATATTTTTTACCACTAATACCTAGATCTTTGCTTAAACCTTTTGGCTTGCATGCATCAGCCCCAACTTTCTTTAAGATTGCCTCTACAGGACCAGCTTTCCAATCTTTTTTGCAAAGAGCTTCGGCTGCTAATTTCGGATCTTTTGATTTCTTAATTATTGTTATAACTTCATCTATGTTGGCTATAGCTACCATCAACCCCTCAACTATATGGCCTCTCTCTTTGGCTTTTTTGAGGTCGTATTGAGTTCTCTTGGTAATAATTTCTTTTCTATGCTTAACAAAAGCTTCAAGCATCTCTTTAAGATTTACTTCCTTGGGTTGACCATCAACTAAAACAGTAAAATTAATACCAAAGGATTGCTCTAACTGAGTTTGTGCAAAGAGATTATTTTCTAAAACATCTACTGAATCTCCTTTTCTAACTTCTATAACAACTCGAAGGCCGTCTTTATCAGATTCATCTCTTATCTCAGTAATACCTTCAATTTTTTTATCTTTAACAAGTTCTGCAATCTTTTCAAGCATCCTAGCCTTGTTAACCATGTAAGGTATTTCGTTAATTATTAAGGACTGTTTTCCAGATTTTTCATCTTCTTCTATTGAGGTATTTGATCTTGTGTGAATGATTCCCCTTCCGGTCTTATATGCCTCATATATACCAGCCCTTCCATCAATTGTTCCGCCGGTCGGAAAGTCAGGACCTGAAATATCTTTAATTAAATCATCAATTGTGAGATTGGGTTCATTTATTAGATTAATGCTTGCATTTAAAACTTCAGTTAAATTATGAGGAGGTATGTTTGTTGCCATTCCAACAGCTATTCCTGAAGACCCATTAACAAGAAGTGTTGGAATTTTTGTTGGTAAAACATCAGGTATAAATTCACTACCATCATAATTTGGTGAATATGAGACAGTTTCTTTTTCAAGATCGCCATACATCTGATCGGTTATTTTAGCCATCCTAACTTCTGTATATCTCATTGCAGCTGGAGGATCGCCGTCAATAGAACCAAAATTACCCTGACCTTCAACTATCGGGTATCTCATTGAAAAATCTTGGGCCATCCTTACCATTGCATCATAGACTGCACTATCACCATGCGGGTGATATTTACCAATAACATCACCTACAACTCTTGCAGATTTTTTATAAGGTTTGTTGTAGGAATTCTTAAGATCATACATGGCATAAAGTATGCGTCTATGAACGGGCTTTAAGCCATCTCTGATATCTGGAAGAGCTCTTCCATGTATGACACTTAAGGCATAACTTAGATAAGATTGCTTAAGCTCATCTTCAATATTTACTGATATTACTTCTTTTGCGAAATCACTCATTTTGATAGTTTTTTTATAAAAAAATAGGTCCTTTAATAAGGATATATTTTAACATAAATAACTAGTGATTTAATCTTTAAATTCTGAAACTAAGCCGCCTATAGACTCTTTAGCATCTCCAAAAAGCATTCTTGTATTTTGTTTGAAAAATAAGGGATTTTGTACTCCAGCAAAACCTGAAGACATTGACCTTTTCAAGACAAAAACTGTCTTTGCATTATGTACTTCAATTATAGGCATTCCATATATTGGACTTCCAGGCTCTTCTGTTGCAGAAGGGTTCACAACGTCGTTTGCACCTATGACTACAGCTACATCTACTGCATCCATTGTTGGATTGACATCATCCGGTTCTGCTAACACATCATATGGAACATTTGCCTCAGCAAGAAGAACATTCATATGACCAGGCATTCTTCCAGCGACTGGATGTATTCCGTATTTAACTTCTGTGCCGTTATCTTCTAGTAATTCTCCTAGCTCTCTTACAACATGCTGTGCTTGAGCTACAGCCATGCCATATCCAGGAATGATCAATACTGAACTTGCGCTTTCTAATATTAAATATGCATCTGAAACACTAATTGGACTAACCTCTCCCTGTTCTTCTGAAGAAGAACTGCTAGCAGAAGAGCTGGCATAGCCAACAAATAAAATATTACTTATCGATCTATTCATTGCTTTAGCCATAATGACCGTAAGGATGAGACCGCTTGCACCCACAAGCGAACCAGCAACAATGAGAACATTGTTTAATAGCAACAAGCCAGCAAAGGCTGCTGCGATTCCTGAGAAGGAGTTTAATAAAGAAATTACAACAGGCATATCTCCCCCACCAATTGGAAGAACAAAACCGATACCCCCAAGAAGCGTTAAGATTAGCAATACAGTAAAAAAGTCAAAACTTGTAACCATAAAAGGAGTTACGAATATTGAATATAATAAAAATGGTAATGAAATATAAAAAATAGTTGTGAATATCTTTGTAATGATTGATGTTTTTGCTATTTTTATTTTCTCAGATAATTTTGCATAAGCAACAAGACTTCCTGTAAATGTTACACCACCAATATATAAAGTCGTCATTACCAAAATATGTTGGAATAAATTTTCTGGGACAGAATTAAACTCAGACCAAGCAATCAAGAAGGTAGCCAAACCACCAAAGCCATTAAACAAGGCAACCATCTCAGGTATCGATGTCATTTTTACTTTAAGAGCAATGAAAGAACCAATTACTGCACCTAATGCAATACCGCTTAGAAGTACTATTGGGTTAACTACATCAATTAAAGTAATGCTTACAGCAACAAACATAGCCAAGGCAGAAAAGAAGTTACCTTTAACAGCTGTATCCTCTTTGCCTAGCATCTTTATACCTGTTATAAATAATATAGATGAGAAGATATAAATAATATTTTGTATTGCTGTTATCTCTGATAGAAAAGTCATAATTATTTCTTCTTAAACATTTTTAACATTCTGTTTGTTACTAAATACCCACCAAATACATTTATAGACGCAAATGTAACAGCAAAAAAGGCAATCGTATTTTGTAAATCTGAGTCTCTTGAAAGTATCAGAGCTCCAACAAGTGCAATACCAGAAATAGCGTTAGCTCCAGACATCAATGGGGTATGAAGAGTGCTTGGAACCTTTGCAATCAACTCAAGACCCAAGTAAATAGATAGAATTAAAACAAAACCTAGTAAAATATAAGTTTCCATTATTTAAACCTCTCGTTCAATATATTACCCTCAAAAACTAAAACACTACTTTTAATAATCTCATCATCAAAATCAAAATTAATTTTACGTGTCTCCTTGTCATAAAAATCACAAACCCAATGATTAAAGTTATTTGATAAGGCCAGTGATGCATGTCCAGAAACTTTTGATGCAAGGTTAGAATAACCAACTATTTTTACTCCATTTTTTATAACAACTTTATCAACCTCTGATCCCTCAACATTTCCACCAGATTCAACAGCCATATCAAAAATGACACTTCCAGCTTTCATTTTTTCTATTGTTGAATTATCTATAAGCTGAGGTGCTGGTCTCCCAAAAAGCTGAGCAGTTGTAATTACGATATCAGATCTTGCACATACTTCAGATTGAAGATCTTTTTGCTTTTGAATTTGCTCTGGTGTCAATTCTTTGGCATAGCCTTGATCGGTTTGACCTGTCTCGCCTAAATCAATTTTAACGAATTTTGCACCCAAAGAATTTACCTGCTCTTCAACAACATCTCTTGTGTCGAATGCCTCTACCCTAGCACCTAATCTTTTAGCAGTTGCAATAGCCTGAAGTCCGGCAACACCAACTCCAATTACAAAAACTCTTGCGGGCTTAAGCGTTCCGGCTGCAGTCATCATCATAGGGAGCGCAGTTGAAAGTAGACTAGCGGATTCTAAAACAGAAACATAGCCTGCAAGATTAGCTTGAGAACTAAGAACATCCATTTTTTGTGCTCTTGTTATTCTAGGAATAAATTCCATGCTCGCCAAGTTAATTTTATGGCTTGCGCAAGTATTTATTAACTCCTGATTTGAAAAAGGATTTACCATTCCTAATAAAGTAGAGCCTGGTTTCATTAATAAAACTTCATCATTTGTGAGGGGTTGATTAGATATTAATAAATCAGAATTTTTGATGCACTCTTCTCTACTTTGAGATTTGAGGCCTAGCTCATGAAACACATCATCTGATGTAAATATGCCCTCACCCATGCCTGACTCAAAGCATATACTCGCTTCAAGTTTAATTAATGCTGAGACTGTTTCAGGATGTATTGGAGATCTATTGTCTAAATTGTCAGAAGATTTTAATGCTGAAATTATCACAATAGTAAAATTAAATTAGTTATGTAGTGAAGTAAATCTCATTAAAATTAAAATGTCAATTCAATTTATAAACCCTGTAATAGCCATATATAAATAAAAATAAGTGTGTAGTTTTACTACATTAGTATAAATATATTAAGTTATGTATTAATGATTTCATTAGTTGTAAAATACCGCTATGAATATAGATCAACAAGAAGTAAAAAAATTTGCAGAGCTCGCTGAAAAGTGGTGGGACAAAAGTGGTGACTTTAAGCCTCTTCATATAATTAATCCGTTAAGGGCAAGTTATATTGAAAACAAGTCTTCATGTGCTGGTAAAGATATACTTGATGTTGGTTGTGGTGGAGGAATTTTATCTGAGGCTCTTCACGATTTTGGTGGGAATATTACTGGTATAGATGCTGCGGGGCCAGGAATAGAGATAGCAAAATTGCATGCCGAAGAGAATAACAAATCAATTACTTATATAGAATCTACTGCAGAAAGTCTTCTAGAATCAACAGAAAAAAGATTTGATATTGTTGCTTGCTTAGAGGTGCTTGAGCATGTTCCAGATCCAGAGCTTTTAGTAAAAACATGTTGTGAACTTTTAAAACCAGGTGGCCATTTATTCTTATCTACAATTAATAAAAATCCCAGGTCTTGGATAACAGCGATAGTTGGTGCTGAATATATATTTAATATATTGCCTAAGGGTACTCATGAATTTGATAAATTTATAAAGCCATCTTCATTGGCCTCATATGTTAGAAATGCAAACGTTGAATTACTTGAGTCTAAGGGCATGTTTTATAATCCAATCACACACAAAGCAAATCTCAATGAGGATCTTGGTGTGAACTATATGATGCATGCAAGAAAATCGTAAAACTAAATTAGTATTATTTGATCTTGATGGGACTCTTGTAGATACCTCTCCAGATTTTATTCTTTCCTTAAATAATGTTCTTGCAAGAAATAATAGAAAGCCGATAGAAGACAGCCTTATCAGAAAGCATGTTTCTGATGGCTCTGCAAAACTAACAGAGATAGGTTTTAATTTGCCCAGAAATCATTTCTTATTTGATGGTTACAGACAGGAACTATTAGATGAATATAAAAATAATTTAACAACTTCGTCAAAAATTTTTGATGGTATTAAAGAGCTTTTAGATTTTTTAAAAAGTAATGAAATACCTTTCGGAATAGTTACGAATAAACCTTTAGAATATGCCGGACCTGTTATAGAGAATTTTATAGAGTTAGATAACTGTAAAGTTTTAGTTTGCCCAGATCATGTTAATAAAATTAAGCCAGATCCTGAAGGTATTCTGCAAGCATGCTCAAAACTAAGTATAGATCCATCAGAAACTATTTATATAGGAGATCATCCTAAAGATTTAGAAGCAGGTATTAGCGCTGGCACAAAAACGATTGGATGCAGGTATGGCTATTCATTAACCGATTGTAACTTTTTTGATGGAGCTGATTTGGTAGATAGTACACAAGAGATAATTTCATTGATTCAATAAATATGAAATATATAAATGATTTTGACAAAGGATTTTTAGATAACAAAAATATACTTGTTACAGGCTCTACCAGTGGGATAGGAAAAGAATTGGCACTCGGTCTTAGTTCTTATGGTGCTAATGTAATCCTGCATGGAAAAAATGAAAACTCTTTAGATGAAATATATGATGAAATTATCCAAAAATTTAATACTAATCCTGTAATTGTAAAATGCGATTTAAATGATCTTGATGAAAGTAAGGCTCAGGAATTTGCTAATGCAATTCAGGGCTCATATGAGCGCCTTGATGGGATGATTTACAATGCTGCAATAATTGGAAAAATGTCTACTTTAGCTGACTACGATCTTGCTACATGGCAAAAAGTTATAAATATTAATGTTACTAGTTCGCATGTATTAACGAAATATCTTGTTCCCTTGATGGAGGGTTCTAAAAATCCAAGAATTATTTTTACATCCTCAGGTGTTGCAGAAAAAGGAAGAGCTTACTGGGGCGCATACGCAGTCTCAAAAGCTGCAGTAAAATCACTGGCAGAAATATTACAAGAAGAGCTTGAACCAATTTCACAAATTAGAGTTTTCAATTTTGACCCAGGTAAAACAAAGACTGCCATGAGGGCATTTGCATACCCCGCAGAAAATCCAAATGATCTCAAGGATGCCTCGTCTTTGTTATCATATTATTTATGGATGCTGTCTGAAGAAAGCAATAAAACTTCCGAAAGATATATTAAGTTTGATTAAGGCTTGCCCATAGATAAAGGCACAAGTAGGTTCTATATGGTGCATAATCTTGCATTGGTGAATCTTCTTCTAGCATAAATTCATTACAGGCCTTATTGATTGCCAAGTCACCGGTAATAAATACATCAGAATAAGAAAGATAAAACATTTTTAATGAGCATAGCGTCCAAGGTCCGACTCCTCTAATATTTAAAAAGAAATTATCAATATCACTTTCTTTCATATTTAATATTTTATCTTTCGAGAGCGATTTTAGTTCTTTATTATAAAAAATATCATAGATATAGGATGCTTTTGGTCTTGATAGGCCCTGATTTCTTAATCCATCTTCTGATAATTCTTTTGAGTTACTTATGTAAGTATAAGTTTTTAACCAAATTGATTGCGCAGCTTTAACAGACACTTGCTGGCTGATAATTGTTTTAATAAGAAAAAAATCTACTGATAAGTTATTGGATCTTGATTTTATTGAGATAACTTTAGAAGAAATCAAAAAATTATGAAATTTGTTATGGTTATTTTTTTTTGATGTGTCTAGAAGAAATTTGTAAGCTATTGCTGCCTCAGCCACTATAGGTCTCTAGGAGCTTTATTTCATTTTCATCCAAAGCTTTGGTTTTTCCCTTTTGCAATGTTGATGGAAGAAATATTGGCCCAAATCTTGTTCTTTTAAGTCTACTGACCTCAAGATCCAAGGCTTGAAATATTTTTCTAACCTCTCGATTCTTTCCACTAATCAAGCAAACTGAAAACCATTGATTTGATCCATTTTTTTCACCCTCAACAACATCCGTAAACTTATGAAGCTCATCATCTATTAAAATACCCCTTAACATGGATTCTTTTTTTTCTTGAGTGAAGTCCCCTCTTGCTCTGACAAGATATTCTCTATCTAGTGTGTTTGATGGATGCATGCAGTAATTTGCAAACTCTCCATTGTTTGTAAACAACATTAAACCAGAGGTATTAATATCAAGCCTTCCAATTGAAATCCAGCTTCTCTGATTGTAAGCATTAGGCAAATAGTCATAAACGATTGGAATATTTTTTTCTCTAGCATTTGAGGAAAGAACGCCTTC
>JABBBT010000022.1:0-7843 GCA_018607365.1 SAR86 cluster bacterium | reverse complement strand
CTTTTTAGATTTAAGTCATCTAAAAATTCTTTTGTTGTTGAGTATAAAGCCGGTCTTCCAGGAGCGTCTTTAAAGCCTGTTACTTTAATCCAGTTTCTTTCAAGCAATGACCTAATACTTTGAGTACTAACACTTACGCCTCTAATATCCTCAATGTCTCCTCTAGTCACAGGTTGCTTGTATGAAATGATTGAAATCGTTTCCATCAAAGCTTTTGATATTCTTGGAGTTCTTTCATTCCAAAGATGTGTTATTGGCGCGCTATAAGTTTGTTTGATTTGAAGCCTAAAACCAGATGCAACTTCTGTTATTTCAAGTGATGATGAGTTAAATCTTTGCTCAAGTTCATTGATGCATTTTTTGATATCTGAGAGTTCGGCGATTAACCCATCAGATTCCAGGAGCCCTCTTATTTCAGAGAGCCTTAAAGGCCTCCCAGCTCCAAATAATAATGCCTCGACTGTATTAACTATTTTTATATCCAATTTAAGCTCCTCTAAGAGATTTTAAAAACATCTCTTCTGTTTTATTTTGAATTAATTCAACATGTCCATCTTTAGCTAACTCAAGGGAGGCTAAAAAGGTAACAACTACTCCATGCCTTCCTTCGGATTTTCTTAATGTTTTAGAAAAACTAATTACATTTCTTCTTGATAAGATATCAAGAATGATTTGGATTCTCTCTTGAGTCGAGAGTTCCTCAAAATCTATTTGATGACTTAACTTTAAGTCAGGCCTAGACTTAATTTCATTGAAAATAGATGCTAATTCTTCTTTGGTTATGGATATCTCTTTCTTCTCGATTTTGATTTCAGGAAGGGCCGCAGTAGCAGTATAAAAATCTCTGTCGACTCTTGGCATCAATGCCATTTTTTCTGAAGCAGATTTATATCTTTGATACTCCTGTAACCTTTTGATTAATGCTGATTTTGGATCTTCCTCCTCTTCATCATGTTTGTCTCTTGGAAGCATCATTCTAGATTTGATCTCAGCAAGAGTTGCTGCCATTACGAGATACTCAGCAGCTAGCTCAAACTGAAGAGCATCCATTAAATCAATATATTCTATGTATTGATCAGTAATGTTTGAAACATCTAATTCCAGAATATTAATATTTTCTTTTTTAATTAAATACAGCAAAAGATCCATCGGCCCAGAGAATGTCTCTAAGCAAAGCTCCAATGCATTTGGAGGAATAAATAAATCTTCTGGAAGAGTTTCGTATGGTTGACCCATAACCATCGGAAACTCTAATTGTGTTTGAGTAGTATTTTGCATGATAAACACTACATAGTGTAAGGTTTGAAGCTTATTAATACAACATATAGTGTATCTATATAAACAATAAAATTTACTTTATTTCGGTTTTAGATTTGCTGAAACTAATTTAATAAATCTTTTTTAATGAATCGCTACTAATTTAAATTCATTCATTTAATATTGATATCGTAAATAATTAAATTATATAAAGAATGAACTACTCTACAGACAATACAAGAATCATTGATAGAAAAAAGGTTCCTGCGCCATATGAACTTGTTAACAAGCACCCCATCGATGATCAAATTGCAAAATTAGTTTATGGAACTAGGCAAGAGATAAGTCAAATACTTCATGAAAAAGATGATAGGCTGCTTGTGGTTGTTGGCCCCTGCTCCATTCATGACCCAAAAAGTGCTATTGAATACGCTAAAAAATTAGTTGAACAAAATATTAAATATAAAGAAGACCTTCTCATTGTAATGAGAGTATATTTTGAGAAACCAAGAACAACAGTTGGTTGGAAAGGCTTAATCAATGATCCTGATCTAAATGAGACCTATAACATTGCAAAAGGGGTCGAGATGGCAAGAGAGCTATTGATTGACTTGGCCAAGTTAAATTTACCTGCTGGTACTGAATTCTTAGATCCAATCTCACCTCAATATGTTACAGATATTATTTCATGGGGCGCTATTGGAGCCAGAACAGCTGAAAGCCAAATTCATAGAGAACTAGCCTCAGGCTTATCATGCCCAATTGGTATAAAAAATGGAACTGATGGTAATCTTAAAGCAGCTATAGATGGTATTCAGGCTGCAAATCATTCACACGTATTTTTAGGAGCTACAAAAGAAGCTGATATTGCTATGCTTAAGACTGCAGGAAATAATGATACTCATATTATTTTAAGAGGAGGTAAGGAACCTAACTTTGATTTTGAATCAGTATCAGCAACACTTTCGGCTCTTAAAGAGGCAGAGGTTAATGAATCAATAATGATTGATGCTAGCCACGGAAATAGCCAAAAACAATTTAAAAAACAAATATCAGTAATTGAATCTATTTCTGAACAGATATCTGAGGGAAATAGAAACATTAATGGTGTAATGATAGAAAGTCATCTTGTTGAAGGGAATCAAAAAATGACAGATAACCTAACTTATGGGCAGAGCATAACTGATGCATGTATTGGATGGGATGATACTTTAATATGTTTAAGCAATTTAAGTGACGCTGTTAGAAAAAGGAGAGGATTGTAAAATCTTGAAAGACTCAGATAAAATTTCTTTTTCCAAAGATGTTGCTGAGACACTTGGGGTTGAATCAGCAATAATATTAGAGTTATATCAAACTCAAAAAATATCAAACTCAAAGGATATAGATGTTGTTATAAAGTCATTGAATGAAGTTGCCCCTTTTCTTGATCAAGAAAAAATAGAAACAAACATCAATAAATTAATAAAGTACAAATTTATTAACGCAAAAAAAGAGCTGGGTGATTTTAATATTCAAAAGGCGCCAATCAATAATTTTCAAAAAAGTAAAATATCATCAAACTGGAATCCATCTAAAGAAGCTATTGAAATCCTAGATATGAGCCAAGTCGATAAAGGTTTTGCTAATAATAAACTCCAAGAATTTAGACTATATTGGTTAGAGAGAGGTCAGGAAAGAAATAATTGGAATACTTCTTATATAGATTATATTAGAAGGGAGTGGGCTAAAGAAAAAAGCTCTAATAGAGGCCTGCCGTTCACATTAGACTCAAGCTGGACACCAAGTGAAGATGTTTTTGATATTCTTGAATTGTCTGAAATATCAAAAGAATCAGCATCAAAATACCTAAGAGAGTTTATACTATATTGGAAAGAGAACGGCTCGGCCTTTACAACATGGAATTCAAAATTTATAGAACATGTTAAAAGAAGGCATCTTGGTAGCCAAAATACAAACAATGAAGAAAGTAAAAAACATTCTGAACCAGGAAAATATTCAAAAGACTTTGCAACAAGAAGAGAAGACTCCTCGTGGGCCTCAGAAATTGAGCTCTAGTAAAAAAGAATTCATAACTTCTATAGATAACCTTTTTCTTAAACTCGAACTTGCATACCATTATCAATTTTATAAAGTATTTGGGACAGATGAGCGATTGAATGAAGGAAAAAAACTATGGGCTGTGAGTTTAAAAAGCTTTTCGTTAGAAACCATTGCACAAGCTATTGAAAACGTAATCGGGTCACAATCTTATCTTCCTACTCTTACAGATATTGTTAAGGCTTGCTCAGAAATAAATAGTTATGATGGCTTTCCGTCAGTTGAGGAGGCTTACATTGAAGCAAGGAAATCCTTTCCTCCAAGACAGCAATATTCATGGAGCCATCCTATTGTTTACTTTGCTGGTAAGAAAATAGGTTGGAACTTATTAGATGAAAGAGATAGTAAAGAGCTATTTCATTCATTTAAAAAAGTTTTTAATACGCTCAAAGAAAATGCTGTAAATGGGGCGGAGTTTAAAATTGAGCCAATAAAAGAAATACCCCTATCCGAACCTTTTAATAAAAAACTATTTGAAAGTTTGAGAAAGAAACATAAGGTTTAAGTAATTAAATATTTACCCTTCATAAATAGAATAGTATGATGACAAATGTATGCAGTGTAAACATTATGACTAATTAATAAAATATGACTAAAAATATAAGAATATCGCTATACATTTTTATTCCTGTATTACTATGGATGCTCTCAGGCTTCCTAGTAGATGAGGTAGAAGACGCTAACATTTTAGAAACAAATATTTTTAAAGTAGGCAGTAAATTAAGTAATGTTATTTCATATCAACCATCAATCAAATTAAAGGCAACCTCCCGTTCAGAAGCAAGGGTTCTGGTAAGGGCAAAAACATCAGGAGAGGTTGTTAAAATTGGTGCAACTCAGGGGCAGTTTATTAATAAAGGATCAATTTTATGCAGTCTAGGTGTTGTTGAATTAAATAGAACTGAGGTTAAAGCCCCCTTTTCAGGCTATATAGAACAAATTGTGAAGCCAGGTAATTTTTTAGAAAGAGGTCAAAACTGCGCAACAATTATTCAACTTGATCCAATTATCTTTGTTGCTGAGGTTCCTGAATTTAGTATTAACAAGATTGAAACTGGACAAGAGGTTTCTATGAAACTTGTTACTGGGGAATTAATAAATGGGAATTTAACTTTTGTTTCTAAAAGTGCATCGCCCTCAACAAGAACTTTTAAAGTTGAATCACAAATACCAAATAAAGATGGCGAGGTAAGAGATGGTGTTACTGCTGAAATGACTATTAAAACAAAAATTGTTAAAGCACATAAAATTTCACCTTCAATATTGCTATTAAATGATG
The DNA here is from genome assembly GCA_018607365.1 of SAR86 cluster bacterium. Taxonomy (GTDB): domain Bacteria; phylum Pseudomonadota; class Gammaproteobacteria; order Magnimaribacterales; family D2472; genus SCGC-AAA076-P13. The sequence continues at coordinate 3,207 of JABBBT010000022.1, read as the reverse complement.
CAGGTAAAGTTGGGGTGAGATCAATTAAAGATGGTATTGTAAAATTTAATGAAGTAACAATACTTGAAGATTCAGAATCAGGATTATGGATTACTGGGTTACCAGAAAGCATTGAATTAATTGTTCAAGGTCAAGGTTTTGTTGAAGATGGTCAAAAGGTAATATCTGAAAGATTATGACTAAAATTATAGATTTTGCTTTATCTAAAGCAAAAACAACTCTGATGATCGCATTTATGATTATCATTGCAGGCTCTTATGCAAGGCAAGAAATATCTATTGCAGCCTCTCCCAATGTTCAACTTCCATTTATAAGTGTATCTGTATATTTAGATGGTGCTTCTCCAAATGATACTTCAAGGCTAATAGCAAAACCCTTAGAAAATAGGCTTATGACAATTACTGGAGTTAAAAATATTAGCTCTAGAAGTGTTCTAAGTTTTGCTAGAATTTTTCTAGAATTTGAAGTTGGGTATGATATGGATAAGGCTTTAGTTGATATCAAGCAAGCCGTTGAAGAAACCAAGTATGAACTTCCCAGGGAAGCTGAAGATCCACAAATATCAGAATATTCTGAGGCAAGCTTTCCTGTAATGAATATTAGTATTGTTGGAAAAAGTTCTATTAGGCAAAAAGTTTTTTATGCAAAAGATTTAAAAGATAAAATAGAGGGGATTGAAGAAATTCTTGAAGCCAATCTTTCAGGAGCACCTGAGGAAGTTCTTGAGGGTGTTATTAATAAATCTCGTATGGAGTCATACGGGGTGACACTTAGTGACATTTACTACTCTGTTGCTAATAACAATCTTATTATCCCTGGCGGTACTCAAGATACAGGCAAAGGTAGTTTTAATATAGAGGTGCCGAGTGTTATAGAGTCAGCTCAAGATGTCTATTCTATTCCAATCAAGGTTACAGAGGATGCAATAGTTACTTTAGGTGATATAGCGGATATTAAGAGGACATTTAAAGATTTTACTTCCTATGCAAGAGTAAATGGCTTAGATGCGGTAACCCTTGAAGTGCGATTAAGAGAAGGAGCGAATGCAATTGATGCATCTAATGAAATTCGTAATATTTTAGAAGATTATAGAAATACTCTGCCTGAGAATTTAAAGATTTTAATATCAGATGACGATACTATTTATGCTGTTGAAATGGTGAAAGAGTTGAATGGCAATATTATTACTGCTGTTGTTCTTATCATGGTGCTCGTTATTGCTAGCATGGGATTTAGAGTATCTATGTTAGTTGGTCTTTCAATACCATTCTGTTTTTTATTTACTTATTTAACATTTTATTCTCTTGGCATGGAAATCAATTTCCTAGTGATGATGGGGCTATTGCTAGGTATGGGAATGTTAATTGACGGAGCAATTGTTATAACTGAATATGCCGATAAAAAGATTAGTGAAGGTCTTTCAAGGGCAGAAGGTTACAAAATGTCATCAAAAAGAATGTTTTATCCAATTCTTGCCTCAACAGGAACAACTATGGCAGCATTTATTCCTGTTATGCTTTGGCCTGGTTTCACAGGCCAATTCATGCGATATCTTCCCATTACCGTTTTTACTGTTTTGATAGGTTCATTAATATATTCTTTAGTTTTAATACCAGTTTTGGGAACCTATCTAGGACAAACAGAATCTACTCTTAATAAAAAAGAAACAAGAGAATCAATATTTAAAAAATTGACAGAATTTTATGGAAAACGTATTTCAAAATTTGTTAAAAATCCAATTGAGACATGTTTAGCGGTACTTTCTCTTCTACTGCTTATTATTATGAGCTATTCATATTTTGGTAAAGGGACTATTTACTTTGCTCTTGTAGATCCTGTTCAAGCTGAAATACAAATTAAAGCTAGAGGAAATTATTCTGCTCTTGAGACTAAAGAAATTGTTGAGCTAGTTGAAGAGAGATTTCTTGCTGTAGAAGGCTTGAGTAGTGTTTATTTAAGAGCTGGTACAGAATGGTGGAACTCTGGTGCCGATAAAATAGGCGGGGGGTTCATCGAGGTAGCTCCAGCTGCTGATAGAACAAGATCAGGCCTTGAAATAATGGAATTACTAAATAAATCAGTAAAAGATCTTCCAGGAATATTTGTTGAGATTACTGCTGATATTGGGGGGCCTTCTTTTGATACTCCAATAGAATTGGATATATTGGGCAACTCAGAATTTGCAGTAAATCGTGCTGTTGATGAAGTTGAAAGCTATCTTAGAAATGTAGTAACTGGTTTAATCAATATAACATCAACTAAGCCCTACCCTTCGGTGGAATGGAGTGTAGAAGTAGATAAACAAAAGGCAGCTCAACTTGGAGTAAGTGTTGCAGATGTGGGTGCTCTGGTTCAAATGCTAACAAATGGGTTTAAAGTAGGAGAATACAGACCCGATGATTCGAGGGATGAGGTAGAAATTAGAGCAAGGTTTCCCGAGTCTGATAGAACTATCACAGGTATACAAAATCTTAATGTAACAACTTTAAAAGGATTAGTTCCAGTAAGCTCTTTTATATCTGTAATCCCTAAAGAAAATAGACAGACCATTAATAGACGAAACGGTAAATTTTCTCATGCGATTGGGGCTGCTACACTTGATGAATCTCAAGTTTCTGCAAAGGTTCAGGAAATTGATCAGTGGCTTCAAAAAAAGGATCTCGGACAAGGTGTTACATATAAATTTTCTGGCATGGCTGAAGAAACAGAAGAAGTTAATAACTTTATGATTGCAGCTGGAATCATGGCAGTTTTTATTATGTTGGTAATGCTTCTCACACAATTCAATAGTTTCTATCAATCATTCATAATATTAACATCTGTAACTATCTCATTTGTTGGGGTTCTATTAGGTCTTTTAATTACAGGTAAGCCCTTTAGCACCACCATGACTGGACTTTCAATAGTGACTTTAGCGGGAATCGTAGTTAATAATAATATCGTATTGATTGATACATTTAATAAATTAAGGTTTGAGTCTCCTCACATAGAAAAATCTGAACATATCATAAATGCATGCAAACAGAGGCTTCGTCCTATTTTATTAACCTCCCTAACTACTATATTTGGTCTCTTGCCATTGGCAATGGGGTTAAGTGTAGATATTGTTGCTAGAGATATACTTGTAGGGAGTAGAATTGTTGACTGGTGGTCAAATTTGGCAGTTTCAATTGTATTTGGTCTTGGTTTTAGTACCTTTATAACTCT
>JABBBT010000006.1 GCA_018607365.1 SAR86 cluster bacterium | reverse complement strand
TTTTTTTTAAAAATGAACTCTTTGCAATAAAAAAAATTAGATAATGAAAATATTAATAATGGGTCTTCCAGGAAGTGGAAAAACATACTTAGCTGAAAGACTGCAGCCTTTGCTAGAATCAGCATGGTATAACGCTGATAAAGTTAGAGAGATGGCGAATGATTGGGATTTTTCCCCTAAGGGAAGATTAAGGCAAAGCATGAGAATGAGAACCTTTGCTGATTATGAAAAAAGCCATGGAAGAATCGTTATTTGTGATTTTGTATGCCCTACAAAAGATACTCAAAAGAATTTTGACCCTGATGTAATTATCTGGATGGATACAATTACAGAAGGACGGTTTGAAGATACAAATAAAATGTTTGAAAAACCATCAAAGGTAGATTTCCATATAACTGAAATGAATGATCAAAATCATACCGATATAGCCAAGGAGCTTAAAAATGTTTGATTGGAAAAAGCCAACAGTTCAGATGCTTGGAAGATGGCAGCCATGGCATCAAGGCCATCAAGAGCTATTTAAAAGATGCGTTGCAAAAACTGGGCAAGTAATTATTCAGGTCAGAGATGTTCAAGGTGCTTCTGGGGGCACGGGTCAGGATGATAATCCTTTTGACTGGGATTTGGTTTGTAAAAATATTGAGGAAGGACTTGTTAAAGATGATTTTTATCGGGGTAATCAATATGAAATTATGCTGGTACCCAATGTGGTTAATATTTCATATGGTAGAGGCGTTGGTTACGTTTTTGAAGAAGAAGTTTTTGATGAAGCAGTACACTCTATAAGTGCAACCAAAATTAGAAAGGAATTAAGAGAAAAAGGTGATTTAGACTAATAGCTCTAATATTTTTTCTGGCGGTCTCCCAATAACAGCTTTTATTCCATTATCTAGAATTGGTCTCTCTATTATTTTTGGGAATTGAATCATAAATTCTATAAGCTCATTATTTCCCAATTCGATATTCTTTAAATTATTAGATTTATAGTCATCTTCATTTTTTCTTAGTAATTCTCTCGCAGAAATTCCAAGCCTATCGAGGAGAGATGCAAGATCAACATGATTTAAATTTTCATTTAAATATAAGAAAGTTGAGAAATCCTGATCATTATCCTCTAAAAGCTTTAAAGCTTCTCTAGATTTGCTGCACCTAGGGTTATGATAAAAAATTAAATCAGCCATTTACTTCATGGTTGCAAGCATATTCTGCATTTGCATATGAATTATATTTACTGCTTGCAATGGCCTAATCATTACTTTGAATTCTGATATTTTTCCCTCATCATTGAAAGTAACTATATCAACCCCATTGACGTACTTGCCATCAATGGTTGTTTCAAATTCAAGTATTGCCTGATTGCCATCTAGCACCTCTTTGGTATATTTAAAGCTAGATTCGTTGAGATTGTTTGAACTTTTAGCATCATCTCCACCGAAGGTATTTCCAGCAGCCATTAAATATAGCTTGGCTAAGTCTTTTCCCTTTTGAGGAGTAAATACTACCGGAGAATAAAAAATTACATCATCAGCAAGTAATTCATCATATCCACCAGGAAACTCCCCTTTAATCAGGGAGTGCCATTTATGAATATGGTGTTGTGCCATTAAGACTCAATAGTAAAAGTTAAACCTGCATTTTTCTGAAGTCTATCAATAAGTTTTTCACCCATAGATGATGCAGGAGTATAAATACCACCTTCTAGATCATTACATTCTTTAACTAAACAAATAGCACTTTCTGTAATCATTTTAGAAGTAGATCCATATCCAGGATCCATATCCCCTTTTACAGAGGCATGTATAGTTTCATTATCGCAATCCGCACAGAATAAAACATCGTAATTGCCATTTTCTCTAGATTCCCTTGAAGGTCCTTCACCCGGCTTTGGAGCATCATCACCACCAAGTGGGTTTGAGCTTACAATGGCATCTGCAATTGCTTTACCCTCATCTCCAGGTCCAGTTACCCACATCTCGTTGTAACAAAAATCTTCACCATAAACATGGCTCATTAAAGCATTAGACCTATGTACATTTTTAGTATTGATTGGTGCCATAAAGAATGGTGCAACCCATGTCTCTAATTTATCATCATAGACTGGTTTTGAATCTGGAGCTTGTTCAGGCCCAACATGACCATTTGATAGTGAAAAGGGGTTTGCAAGAATTTCAAATAACTCAGGTTTGGTTCTAAGTGATGCCATTGTTGCTCCAAAAGATGCAGCAGTACCACCAGAAAACTCTCCATTCATACCTCTTACTCTTCCACGAACATTTGAAGCCGGCTTTCCATGTGTTTCAATTGCTTTATTTTGAACAAAAAGAACACCTAAATCAAAGGGAATACTATCAAACCCACATGAGAAAACAATTCTAGATCCAGATTCTTTAGCTTGAGCAGCATGTTGGTTTATTTTTTCATGCATCCAGCCAGGCTCACCACATAAATCTACATAATCTGTTCCAAGTTCAGCACAAGCTGCAACAATATTATTTCCATAAAGCTGATAAGGGCCAGTTGTAGTTAAAACGCATTTAGTCTCTGCAACCATTGCGTTCACGCTTTCAACATCATCACTATCTACTTTGATAATTGGAACGTCTACTGCAACACCTTTAGCATCTTTTACAGATTGAAGCTTTTCTATATTCCTTCCGGCAAGTGCCCAGGAGATGTTTTCATCGCTTCCATATTGAGAAACTATATATTCAACAACTAGCTTTCCAGTAAAACCAGATGCTCCATAGACTA
>JABBBT010000024.1 GCA_018607365.1 SAR86 cluster bacterium | reverse complement strand
TCAATTTCTGATTTTTGAATCATCAATGGGGGTGCGAATCTTATGACTGTTTCATGTGTTTCTTTACAAAGCATCCCTTCTTTTAAAAGAAGCTTACATATATTTTTTGCAGATATAGGAGCATTTATCAGCTCTAAGCCAATCCAAAGCCCCTTTCCCCTAACTTCTTTTATAAAGGTAAAATCCAGAGCTTTAAGTTCATTTAAAAAATATAACCCAAGATTGTGGCTATTATCAATTAAATTATCTTCATACAAAAGATCAAGGGCTTTAGAGGCAACAGCTGCTGCAAGTGGATTGCCACCAAATGTTGATCCATGTGATCCTGGATCGAAATGATTCATTACCTCTCTAGAACTTAGAAAAGCTGAAACAGGAATTAAACCGCCTCCAAGTGCTTTCCCAAGAATCAGCCCGTCAGGAATAATATCTTCATGCTGAAAGGCAAATAATTTTCCTGTTCTCCCCAGACCAGACTGAATTTCATCCAGAATCATAAGCACATTATTTTCAGAACATAAATCTCTTAGCTGTTTAAGCCATCCATCTCTAGGAATAATGATTCCTCCTTCCCCTTGAATGGGCTCTACAAGAACAGCACATGTATTTTTATTAATAAGTTTTTTTATGGAGTCGATTGATTTTATGCAGTTCGATGTATCGCATGAGCAATTACTACAATAATCTGCAGTAGCAAAACCATCACCAAATGGGCCAAAGCCCTTTTTATATTCAGCATCAGATGAAAAGCCAACTATAGTCGATGTTCTGCCATGAAAATTACCATCTGCAACAATAATCTCAGCCTTATTCTCTTCAATACCTTTAGTAAAATAACCCCACCTTCTTGCGGCTTTAATAGCAGTTTCGACAGCTTCAGCTCCTGTATTCATTGGAAGAATTGCTTCAAAACCTGATATCTTTGATAGTTTTTCTAGGTATCCAGCAAATGGCTCTGTGTAAAATGCTCTAGATGAAATAGCTAATTTTGTTGCCTGATCATGAAGGGTCTGGACTAATTGTGGGTGCGAATGTCCATGACTCACTGCAGAATATGCTGACATCATATCCAAGTATTTATTGCCGTCTATATCCCATAAATATGCACCCTTGCCTTTTTCTAATACTACTGGCAATGGTGAATAGTTTGACGCACCATAAATTGCTTCCTTTTCAAAATAATCCTTTTGTAATGTATCTTTCATAGGTGTATTCTATGCCCATTAACGTATAACCACTAGTTACAATTATGGTAAGCCAGTCAACAAATCATATTTTAATGATTAAACCAGCTATCTTTTATAAAAATTCTCAAACAATAGAATCAAACCATTATCAAATAGAAGGTGAAAATGAAGACATTAAAATAATTACAATCAAAGCAATAAAAGAGTTTAATGATTTTAAACTTGAGCTTGAATCTAATGGTATTAATATTTTATGTTTTGAAGGAAGTAAACAGTGTCCTGATCATATTTTTCCTAATTGGTTTACAACATTTAGTGATAAAACAATGCAAATTTTTAGCATGTTAGCTCCTAATAGACGTACAGAAAAAACTCCAGAAATTATTTCTTATCTGCAAAAAGATTATGATCTCACACATAACTACTCCTCATTCGAAGATAAGGATATTTTTCTTGAAGGAACAAGTAGTATGGTTTTTGATAGAGTTAATAGAATTGTTTATGCGGGCTTGTCTCCTAGAACCAATCAAAACTTACTAACTGAGTGGTGTAAAGAGCACTCTTATGAGTTAGTTAAAGTTCAAACAGAAAGTCATACAGGCGCTCCTATTTACCATACAGATGTATTTATGTTTGTTGGAACTGATGTTATTGGTATTTGCTATGAAGTAATAAAATCGGAATACAGGGAATTGCTTAAGGAGAAGGTTAGTAAATATCATACTGTTATGGAAATTTCTAAAGAACAAATTCTAGATTTTTGCGGCAATGCATTGGAAGCAAAAGATAAAGAGGGAAACTTATACTTAATAATGTCATCAAGGGCACATGATGCACTAAATCATGATCAACTAAATATATTAAATACTTTTTATAAGAAAATTATTCATTCTGATCTACCAACTATAGAAAAATATGGTGGTGGTTCTGCTAGATGTATGTTGTCTGAACTTTTTTAAGTTCTTTCTTTAACAAATTCAGTTACTTGTTTTACACCCCCAAGAGGGAAAAAATGTACCTGCTCAATATTAAAGCTTGGATTATTATGTTTATACAAAGCAAGTTCCTGAAGTATGGAGCTAGGTTTATATGGAAGTAAAAGTTTTCTAATATCCTTTGCTCTTTTTTGTAACACTTTCATCGAGGCACCCACACCACATTCAATTGAATATTTAATTAATGTTTGCAGCTTTGCTGGTCCTGCTATGCCGATATGAATAGGAAGATCAATACCAGTATTTTTTAAATCATTAGCCCACTTAATAACTGGCTCAGATTCAAAACAAAATTGAGTAGTTATTGCCATATTTGCATCGGTTCTTTTTGAGAATTCATTTTTCCATGAGATAGCTTCAATTACATTTTTATTTGAGCCATTTGGATCAATATCTTTATTGCCCTCAGGATGTCCTGCTATATGAATTCTCTTAAACTGGTGTTTATCAAATAATCCAGTTTCAAGTAATTGGATGGATGAATCAAAGTCTCCGTATGGCTTACTTGAGCCCCCAGCTATAATAAGAGCTTCATCAACATTAGCCTCGTTACTATATCTAGTGATCCAGTCATCAAGTACTTTAGAATTTTTGATAATCCTTGCTGGGAAATGCGGCATACATTTAAAGCCTTCTGAACTTATCTTGACTGCAGCCTCAATCATATCCTCAATCGGAGTTCCTTCAATATGAGCAATATACACTCGAGTATTTTTAGGGAGCACCATAGAAAGATTATCTATTTTTGATACAGCTGAAGGTGTAACCTCTATGGAGTAACCATTTATAAAGGTTTTAAGATTATCTGTAATTTTCATAATTTATTATAAGTATAGAAGAGTGAACTTCAAATAAGATATTGTCAGATATTAAATCAGGTTAACTGGCGGAGAGTGAGGGATTCGAACCCTCGATACAGTTACCCATATACCTCCTTAGCAGGGAGGCGCTTTCGACCACTCAGCCAACTCTCCGAAATCGATGAAGGATTATAACCCTTTGCTACTATAAAAAAACTATCTATTTACCTATTAAATTCAATTTGCGAACCAAAAGGAAGGCTTTGGTTTACTTGCCCATCTTTAAAAGCAACATTGCCATTTATAATTGTCATAAAGACAGATGATTTAAAAGTTGTATTTAAAAAAGGAGACCACCCGCATTTATACAATATATTAGATTGGTCGACAGTATAGGGCTTCTTAATATCAATAATCGCTAAATCAGCATAATAACCTTCTCTTATAAAACCTCTATCCTTTATCTGAAATCTTGTTGCGGTATTATGGCTCGTCTTTCTTACAATTTGTTCAAGTGAAAAAATTCCATCATGATAAAAGTCTAAAAGGATTTGTAATGAATGCTGGATAAGTGGCAGACCAGCCGGTGCATCAACATATTTCATATTCTTTTCATCCCATGTATGAGGTGCATGGTCTGTAGCGATAATATCAATTTTATCTTGATTAACAGCATCAACCAGAGCACTTCTGTCCGACTCCTCTTTTATGGAAGGGTTGCACTTAATTTGGTTACCTAATCTTTTGTAATCACTATTATTGAAATGAAGGTGATGTACACAAACCTCAGCAGTAATTTTTTTATTGTCTATTGATCCACTTGTGAAAAGACTCATCTCTTTCTCGGTAGATAAATGAAAAACATGTAAATCAGATGAGTGTTTCTTAGCTAAATTTACTGCTAATGAACTAGAAAGATAGCAACTTTCAGCATCTCTGATGTATGGGTGATGGATGGCTGATAGATCATCTCCATATTTTTCTGCAAATGACTTTTCATTTGCTCTAATTCTGGGAGTATCCTCACAATGTGTCACAATATTTAGAGGTGAGTACTGAAATATGCCCTCTAAAGCATCGATGCTATCAACTAACATATCTCCAGTAGAAGCTCCCATAAAAACTTTTAATCCTGCTGCTTTGTTGATATCTACATTTTTAATTTCTTCTAGATTGCTATTGGTGGCACCAAGGTGAAAAGAGTAATTTGAAAGAGATCTTTGGCTAGCTAAGTTAAACTTTTTATCTAGATTTTCAAGGGTAGTGGTAGCTGGACTAACATTTGGCATTTCAAAATAACTGGTTACACCGCCAGCAAGACCAGCAAATGATTCTGATGCAATATCACCCTTATGAGTAAGCCCTGGTTCTCTAAAATGAACCTGATCATCAATCAATCCTGGCATTACATACCTTCCATCTACATCAATCACTTCCTTAGAATCAGCTTGTATATCAGAACTAATTAACTCAATTCTATCGTTTTTAATTGCTATGTCAGACTCATAAATTGAATCCTCATTGATAATATTACAGTTCTTTAAAATTAGGTCATACATTTTACTTCTCCAGCTCAAAAGCTTCATGCAAAGCTTTAACGGCTTTAGTAACTGCGCTTTCATTTATTACAATTGTTATTTTGATTTCTGATGTACTTATCATTTGTATATTCACATCATTTTCTGACAGAGCTTTAAAAGCAGTACTAGCTATACCAGCATGAGTTCTCATTCCAACACCGACTAATGAAACTTTTGCAATTTGTGAATCAACAATAACATCATCAAAATCTAAAGAATTTTTCATTTGCTTGATAACTTCAGATGTTGCATGCTCGTCTTCTTTTGAAACAGTAAAAGTGAAATCTGTTTTTCCATCAACACTTATATTTTGAACTATGACATCTACTTCGATATTAGCATCACTCAATGGACCTAGAATAGAATAAGCAATACCGGGAGTATCGCTTACTCCATGTAAAGTGTATTTCATTTGATCTTTCTGAAATGCAATTCCAGATACTAATCCATTTTCCATATCTTTCTCCTCAAGAGATATTAGAGTACCACTGCCTGGTTCAAAACTTGATAAAACCCTGACTGGTACATTATATTTATTTGCAAACTCAACTGCTCTGATTTGAATTACTTTCGCTCCTTGGCCAGCCATCTCGAGCATTTCTTCCATAGTAATCTTATCTAATTTTTTAGCTTCTGGAACTACCCTAGGGTCGGTTGTGTAAATACCATCAACATCGGTATAAATATCACACCTCTCAGCTTTCATTTGTGCAGCAATTGCAACAGCTGTTGTATCAGATCCGCCTCTTCCTAAAGTTGTTACATCTCCAGATTCAGTAATGCCTTGAAATCCTGTGATGATTGGAATTATTCCTTGGTTTAAAGCATCCTGAATTTTTTGACCATCAACATCAAGTATTTTTGCTTTAGAGTAACTATCGGTTGTCCTCATTGATATTTGAGAGGCAGTGTATGATTTTGCTTTTATACCAATTTGATGAAGAGCCATCGCCAAAAGAGCAGCACTAACCTTTTCTCCAGTTGAGATAAGAGCATCAAACTCTCTTTTACTTGGGTTTTCACCAAAACTTTTAGCTAATTTAATCAGTCTATTAGTTTCACCACTCATAGCAGAAACTACAACAATGACAGAGTTATCAATGGATGCTTTTTGAATTATTTGTGCAACAGATGCTATACGTTCTTCAGAACCTACAGATGTGCCTCCAAACTTTTGAACTATCATTCTAGACATATTTAATTACGAACTTGCGAGAGATTTTACTGAATTTGAAATAGATGTCACGAATTCTTTAATATTTTCTGTTTCACCGGCACCTTGGGCAAAGTCTGGACGACCTCCGCCTCTACCATTAATGGCCTCACATATATTACTAACGATATCTTTTGCTGAAATTTGATCAACAATGTTATCAGTTACACCGCAAACGACAGCTACCTTATTACCTTGAACATTAAGTAAAATAATAGAACCTTTAGCAATGGTTTTTTTCTTTGCATCGACCATACCTCTTAACGATTTATTATCATCTATCGAGATTTGCTCAATTGATAGAACCCAATCATTTATTTCACATGATTCTGCAAATGCAATTTCTGTTTCAGTCGTATCTATGCTTCCAGTCTTTTTTAATTTCTTGTTTTCTTGAATCAAGGACTCAACTTTATCTAAAATGCTATCTGCAGGAATATTTAATTTTTGCTGAAGTTCTTCATTGATTCTTTGTATTTCTTTAAGATGCCTTAGAGCCACTTTTCCTGCTACGGCCTCAATTCTTCTTACTCCAGATGCAACACTTGATTGATTGGTAATTAAAAATGTGCCTATATCACCAGTCCTCGAAACATGGGTTCCTCCGCATAACTCAACAGAGAATGACTCACTCCCCATACTTAGAACTCTTACTTCATCTTCATATTTTTCACCAAATAAAGCCTCTGCACCCGATTTCATTGCCGCTTCAAGCTGCATGTTTTGAGTAGTAACCTCTTCATTGTTTAGTGATTCTCTGTTAACCAGATCTTCAATAGCTGATATCTCTTCTTTTAATAATGGTTTTGAATGTGAGAAATCAAATCTTAATTTATTTTCATCAACTAGTGACCCTTTTTGTTGGACATGATCCCCCAGTACTTGTTTAAGAGCTGCATGCATTAAATGAGTGGATGAATGATGAATTGCAATAGCATTTCTTTTATCCTTCTCTACATTCATTCTAATAAGGTCACCTGTTTTTAATGTTCCTGACTTTACTATTGCTTTATGAAGAAATACCTTTCCCTGCTTCTTACAATCTAAAATAATTCCAGTTGATTTAGAAGAGCTAAACTCTCCCTTGTCTCCAATTTGACCACCTGATTCCCCATAAAATGGAGTTTTATCACATGCTATAAATATTTCTTCAGATTCACCAGCGGACTCAACCCTATTTTGATCTTTCCACAAAACTAATACATTTGAATCTGAACTTAAAAGCTCATATCCAAGAAATTCAGTTTCATCTATACCGGATGCTGCAGGAAGTTTAGAAACAAAACTGCTACCAGCCTTAGATGATTCCTTTTGATGCTTCATTGAGGCTGTAAAGCCAGCTTCATCTATTTGCAGATTTCTTTCTCTAGCAATATCAGCAGTTAAGTCATACGGAAAACCAAAAGTATCATGAAGTTTAAATACAACATCTCCTGGTATAGTATCTCCTGATATATTGTTTATAGCTTCATCTAATATCCCAATTCCTTTTTCTAGAGTTTCAAAGAATTTAATTTCTTCATCTTTTATGGTCTTTGTAATAAATTCATTTTTTTCAGTTAAGGCTGGATAAGCGTCCTGCATTAGCTCAGCTAAATCTTTTACTAATTCATTTAAGAAAGGTTTGGTTGCTCCCATTTTGTACCCATGGCGAATAGCTCTTCTAAGAATCCTTCGGAGAACATAACCTCTACCTTCATTTTCTGGGATAATTCCATCAGCTATTAGAAAGCTAGTAGATCTTATATGATCAGAAATAACTTTATGTGACGGACTATTTTTTTTACCAAGGACCCTTTCAGATGCGCTAATAAGGTCTTTAAATAAATCAGTCTCGTAATTTGAATTGACGCCTTGCATAACCGCAGCAATTCTTTCTAAGCCCATACCAGTGTCAACAGATGGTTTTGGTAATGGGTTCATTTCACCAGCATCATTTCTATTAAACTGCATAAAAACAAGATTCCATATTTCTACAAATCTATCACCCTCATCTCCATCAGATCCTGGGGGAGTTCCTTCAATATGGTCACCATGGTCATAATATATTTCTGAACAAGGTCCACATGGGCCTGTTTCACCCATAGACCAGAAATTATCTTCATCGCCAAGTCTAACGATTCTTTTTGGATCAACACCAATAATATCTTTCCATATATCAGCCGCCTCATCGTCATCTTTATAAACAGAAATCCATAGTTTTTTTTCATCAAGCTTTAAAACTTCTGTTAAAAACTCCCAAGCATATTTGATGGCATCCTCTTTAAAGTAATCTCCAAAACTAAAATTTCCTAGCATCTCAAAAAAAGTATGGTGCCTAAGTGTGTATCCTACATTCTCGAGGTCATTGTGCTTGCCACCTGCTCTGATACACCTTTGCGACGATGTAGCACGTTCATATTTCCTTTTATCAGTTCCTAAAAAAACATCTTTGAATTGAACCATTCCAGCATTAGTAAATAATAGTGTTTCATCATTAACTGGAATAAGTGAGCTTGAGTCCACAACTTGATGATTTTTAGATTCGTAAAATTTAAGAAATGATTGTCTTATTTCGCTGGTATTCATTTTATCGTTGCAGTTTCTTTGTATTTTTTATAATTTTCAATGTAATGATGAGCGCCTAATGAGACTAACTGTTGCTCATCTTCACTCAAAGTTTTTTTAATTTTTCCTGGCATGCCCAAAACCATTGATCCATCTGGTATCTCCATTCCTTCTGTTATCAGAGCCTTAGCACCAATAATACAATTCTTACCAATTTTTGCACCATTTAAAACAACAGACCCTATTCCAATAAGACTTCCATCTCCAATTTCACATCCATGAAGCATGACCATATGACCTACCGTGACATATTTGCCTATAGTAGTTCTGTATCCTGGATCGGTATGGATTATTGCTCCATCTTGAACATTGGAGCCTTCTCCAATCAAAATAGGCTCGTTATCAGCTCTCAAAGTTGCGTTAAACCAAATACTGGCATCTTTAGATAGTTGTACATCACCAATAACTGTAGCGTTTGGAGCTATATAAAAATCATCACCATCGGTTTGGAGAGTTTTATTGCCTAAATCAATTATCATAATGTTTTCTTATAACCCGTAAGTCAGTTCCTATATTAGCCTCAAAACAGATATTTAAAAAATCTGCTGTGATCATGGCTGTAAGACCCCATATCCTATGTCCATTATAAACCCAACTCGGAACTATTATCTTCATATTATCTCTTTCTAGCTCATTCTCAATTACATTATCATGATTTAATAAGTAGCTAAGTGGGACTGAGAATATTTCGGCGATTTCTTCATTAGGTATTAGATTTTGCTTTGATTCTATAAGTCCAACATAAGGATGGACCTCAATTTTATGTCGAGAGATAAGATAATCAAGCTGACCTAATTTACTAACATTTGCTACATCTAGAGATATTTCTTCAAAGGATTCTCTTAATGACGTATGGTATAAATCTTTATCTCCATCCTCCCATTTACCCCCGGGGAAACTTGTCTCGCCAGAATGGGTAGAAACCTTATTAGACCTTTTGGTAAATAAAATTTCAGGATCATTTTTATACTCATCAAAATACAAAATACCTACAAAAACTCCAGCTTTTTTATATGAAGTTGGCTCATGGAGATTTAGTTTTTCAAGCTTTTGCTTTATGCTGTCTATCATTAAGGTAAGTTTAACTTTTTAATCATCCTTATACTTTATTTAGGAAAAAAAATTGAAATATTGCTCAGATTGCGGAAGCTCAAAATTAAAATTCATTGTCCCAAAAGATGATCACTTAAAAAGATATTTCTGCGAAGAATGTAATAAGATTTTTTATACCAACCCAAATATGATTGTGGGCGCTCTGTGTATTAGAAATGGTAAGATTTTGATGGCCAAAAGAAATATACATCCAAGAAAAGGCCTATGGACACTCCCTGCAGGCTTCATGGAAAATGCTGAAACTACAAAAGCCGGAGCTTTGCGTGAAACCATGGAAGAAACAGGCTCTGAGGCTAAGGTATTAATGCCCTATACAATGTTTAGTCTTCCTCATATCAACCAAATCCATCTTTTTTACTTAGCTGATTTACTTGATGAAAATTTTGGACCTACTTCTGAAAGTATGGAAGTAAAACTTTTTGCAAAAGATGAAATTCTTTGGGATGAGTTAGCATTCCCAACAGTTGAAAGAACTTTAAAGTACTATCTTGAAGACAGCAAAACGGATAACTATATCTTTAGAGATGAAGATATAACACTTTGGGAATAATCTCTATTCTGAAAATTTTCTTGCGTTAATAAAAATCTGCATCCAAGGTGAAAATTCTTTCCAATAGTTTGGCCTCCAGCTCATTTGTAACTTTCTAAAAACTCTTTCTGGATGAGGCATCATTATAGTCACCCTTCCATTTGCTGCGGTAACTCCAGTAGTACCTTCAACTGATCCATTTGGGTTTAAGGGATAGGCTTCAGTTTTATTGCCAGATGAATCTACAAAATTTAAAGCCAACTGATTTGCCTTAACTAAAGCATCTAAATTGTTTTCACTAAATTTAGCAAAACCCTCTCCGTGAGCTGATGCAATTGGAAGAGACCAACCCTCCATGCCTGAAAGCAATATAGAATCACTTTTTTGAACTTTGACTTGAGCCAGTCTGGCCTCAAATTGATCAGAAAGATTCTTTTCAAATGACGGCCAAAGATCGGCTCCGGGGATAATATCTTTGAGCTTAGACACCATCTGACATCCATTACAAACTCCAAGAGTGAAGGTCGACTCACTATTAAAAAATTCTTCGAATTGATCTTTTACGAAAGCATTATGCAAAATAGTTTTTGACCAACCGCCTCCGGCACCTAAAACATCTCCATAAGAAAAACCGCCACAAGCAGCCATCCCTTTAAACTCTTTAAGATTTACTTGTTTATCAAGCAAATCCTGCATATGAACATCTACTGCTTCAAATCCAGCCAATGAAAATGCAGCTGCCATTTCCATTTGCCCGTTAACACCTTGCTCTCTGAGAATTGCTACCTTTGGCTTATTATTTCCGATTGTGAAAGATTGAAGAGCATTTTCATCAAACGAATCTTCTGAAAATAAGCCTTTATGATTAGTATCATCTAGCAGTTTAAGTTCAGAATTTGCAACAGATTCATTATCTCTAATAGATTGAATAGCATGACTTACCTCTCTCCAATGTTTTTCTAAGTTAATCACTGAGTTTCTATAAATCTCTTTATTTGATAAAGAAATTACCAAGTCTTTGTTAGAAGAAACCTGACCAATTAAATTTGCTGTTAGTCCTTTTGATGACAATTCATCAATAAGATCTTCACAATATTCATCAGCTACTTGAATAACAAGACCTGCCTCCTCAGAGAATAAAAATGAATTTAAGTTATCTGAAGATACTTGATCAAATGATAAATTGAGACCGATTTTTTTTGTGAAAGCCATTTCTAAAAGAGTGGTGATTAAGCCACCATCAGATATGTCATGAAGAGCTAAGACTTTTTTCTGTGCTACTAGCTCTTGAATTGAATTAAACATCGCTTTCAATAGAGCAACATCATCAATATCAGGTGTTTCTGAAAATTTACTTTGAGTAACCTGAGAAAATATTGATCCAGATAATCTGGTTTTGTTATTTAATCTTATATGTAAAATTTGTGAGGGTGTGTTGGTATTTAACTCTGGTGTTACTGAAACACGAACATCTTCAACTGGAGCCATTGCTGTGATTACTCCAGAAAGTGGGCTCTTTACAACATACTCGTCTTCACCTTCATTCCACTTAGTTCGCATAGATAAGGAATCCTTGCCAACAGGAACTGATACCTCAAGATCTACACAACAGCTAGATAATGCTTCTACACCTTCTCGAAGTGAAATATCTTCTACCTCTTCTCCAGTTGCAGCCATCCAATTAGCTGAAACTTGAACCTCATCAAGACCTTTAATATGAACGCCTGACATGTTAAGCAATGCCTCTGCCATGGCCATACGCATTGATGCACCTGGGTTATTGATTGCTATGGTAGGTTTCTCTCCAACTGTTAATACCTCTCCGCTTGAGGAGGTATACGATCTTAAACTCATAGAGTAGTCTGAAACCGGAACTTGATAAGGTCCAATAAATTGGTCTCTTGCAACCATGCCGCCAACGGTTCTATCGCCAATGGTTATTAAGAAGGATTTGCTTGCAACTGTTGGGTGCTGAAGAACTTGATGAAGAGTTTCCTCAAAAGAATAGTCTGAAGGATTTGAACTCTCATCATTTTTATTTTCAACAGAGGATACTTTTATATCTGTAATTGGAAGATCTCCAAACAACATTGATAAAGGCACGTCTACTGGATAACTGTCTGTTTTAGAATCAAAAAGTTTGACAGATTTCTCTTCAGTCGTAATTCCCACAAAGGCATAAACACACCTCTCTCTTTTACATATATCTTCAAAGGCTTCTTTGTTTTTTGGGTGAATGGCCATGACATACCTCTCTTGAGATTCATTAGACCAAATTTCCATTGGGGACATAGATTTATCTGAATTTGGAATTTTATCCAGCTCTATATAAACCCCAAGATTAGAGTCTTTAGCTAGTTCAGGTATTGCATTTGAAAGTCCACCCGCTCCAACATCATGGATAAATTCAATGTAGCTATCATCTTGAGAGGAACAGATATTAATAACCTCTTGGCATCTTCTTTCCATCTCGGCATTGTCTCGTTGTACAGAAGCAAAATCTAAGTCTTCATCACTCTCGCCAGATGAAACAGATGAGGCAGCCCCTCCACCCAGACCAATAAGCATTGCTGGCCCTCCAAGGACAACAACATGATATCCTTCTGATATTTGTAGCTTGAAATTATTTTTATCACGAATTTCTCCAATGCCACCTGCCAACATAATAGGTTTGTGATAACCAAAAGCATTTTGTGATGTATTGAAATTCGTTTCAAATGATCTGAAATAGCCTAACGTTGATGGCCTACCAAATTCATTATTAAAAGCTGCTGCCCCTATGGGCGCCTCAATCATAATTTTTAATGGATTGGCAATGCGCTCAGGCTTATATTCTTTACCTTCCCAATTTCTTGGTAACTGGGGAATTCTTAAGTGGGAAACATTAAAGCCAACTAAGCCTATTTTTGGTTTAGCTCCTCGACCTGTTGCACCCTCATCTCTAATCTCTCCACCAGAGCCTGTCGCAGCACCTGGGTATGGCGAGATTGCAGTAGGATGATTATGTGTTTCTACTTTAATAGTAGAGTTTAATGAGTCCTCAACAAATGAGTAACTATTATTTTGATCTAAGTGAAGTCTTTCTACCTTTTTACCCTCTGTAATAGCTGCATTATCCTTATAAGCAGAAATAATACCTTTTGGAGATTGCTTACTGGTCTCTTTTATAAGATCAAATAGACTATTATCTTTAGTTAAGCCATTTACAGACCATTTAGCATTAAATATTTTATGCCTACAATGCTCTGAGTTGGCTTGTGCAAACATCATTAACTCTGCATCTGTAGGGTTTCTTGCTATTTTTGAGTAAAAATCATGTAAATATGTAATTTCCTCTTCACTCATAGCAAAACCAAAGGTTTTATTGGCCTCTTGAAGCGCTTTGATGCCATTAGAAAGAATATCTATTAGATTTACATCTCTTTGCGCATCAACTTTTAGAAAATCTAAACACTCATTGTGATTTAGATAAATTGACTGAGTCATTCGATCATAAAACATCGACAAATCCATATTCTGAGTTGATGAAAAATCTGAAATGGTAAAAGTATTAAATTTTTCTACTCTTTGTATATTCTTTATCCCAACATTTTTAATAATATCTTCAGTTTTTGTTGACCATGGAGAAATAGTTCCGGATCTTGGACCAACAATAAATGAAAAAGAATCATCTGAAATATCTGCTGCAAGGATATTTTTTAATTGATCTAAATCTAAATCTTCATCATCAGCAGCAATAATATAAATTTCATTTGAAGAAATTTTTGAATTTTTGTTGTTCGAAATGTTGAAGTCGAGATTGAGTTGCTCTAATTTTGAGATTGAGAAACTTTCTTTGCCCTGCAATATGAAGGTATTAATCTTTGACACTTCTCTCGGTGTGAAATATTGTATACAACAATTATAAAGTCTTTTAAAAAAAATAATTGAAAATGGGGAATATCTTTAAAGTTTTTTTTAGTTTTTCAGCAATGATTTTGCTAAGCTCGTGCGACATTTTTTTAGTAGAAAAAAAGCAAATCGAGCAGTGCAATAATCACTTGGAAATGGTCTATGAAAATACGCCTTTAAATAATTTTGAACAAACAAAATTTAAAGATCTTCTTGAAAATAGATTTCCTAAATATGAAGAGATGTTTTATAAAGCATCGATAGAAACATCCATTGATTCAGAGTTACTTGCTGCGATTTCCTTTCAAGAATCTCAATGGGATCCAAGGGCGAAATCAAACATGGGTGTAAGAGGAATGATGATGGTTACTCTTGAGACAGCAGCAATTGTTGGTGTTGAGAAAAGGCTTAATCCAGAGCAAAATATTACAGGCGGTGCAAAGTATCTGGCTATATTACAAGATAGAAATGTATATGGAAAAACTACCGCAGATCAATTATCTATATCTTTAGCTAAATATAACTTAGGGCCTACGAATATTATAAACATTGCTAAAACTATTGGTAAGGATCCATCTGAAATTACTTGGTTTGATATTGAAAATAAACTTAAAAATATCACAGGTGAAGACGTAAATCTCATAGATGTAAATGGTTATTCTAGAGGCCAACAAGCTATCGATTATGTTCATAGAGTTAAAAACTACTATAAGCTAATGGCAGCTCATGCTTGTACTGATCCTAAAGATCAATTAACTTTCTTTTAAGAAATTTCATTTTATCTCTGCACTGAGCAGCCTTCTCAAATTCCATTTCCTTTGCATATTTATACATCTGATTTTCGATCTTTTCTATTGACTCACTTAAGCCATCTATGGAGTCGTCTTTAATCTTAAAGGGCAGAGATTTTTCAATATCTTCTTTCTGTTTTTTAGCCTTACCAGAGATGACTCTCGCACCTTCCATAATATCTTTAACTTTGGTTGTTATGGATTTTGGAGTGATATTATTTTCAATATTATATTTTTCTTGAATGGCTCGTCTTCGGTCAGTTTCAGCAATTGCTCTTTCCATAGAGCCTGTCATTTTGTCTGCATAAAGAATTGCCTTGCCTCTTAAATTTCTTGCAGCCCTTCCAATGGTTTGTATCATTGTGGTTTCTGATCTTAAAAATCCTTCTTTGTCGGCATCTAAAATTGCTACCAAGCTTACCTCAGGAATATCTAAACCTTCTCTCAATAAATTAATACCAACTAAAACATCAAATTTACCAATTCTCAGATCCCTAATAATTTCTACTCGCTCAACCGTATCAGTATCCGAATGCATATACCTTGATTGGATTCCATTCTCATTTAAATAATCAGTTAAGTCCTCTGCCATTCTTTTTGTAAGAGTTGTTATAAGAACCCTTTCCTTCATGGCAACCCTTTCGTTGCATTCACCAATC
Source organism: SAR86 cluster bacterium (assembly GCA_018607365.1). Taxonomy (GTDB): domain Bacteria; phylum Pseudomonadota; class Gammaproteobacteria; order Magnimaribacterales; family D2472; genus SCGC-AAA076-P13. The sequence goes on along the minus strand of JABBBT010000024.1, from coordinate 4,134 downwards.
ACATCATCTATTTGTGTAGTCGCTGGACGTATTTCAACATCTGGATCTGTTAATCCTGTTGGTCTAACGAGGAGTTCTACTAAGTTATCTTGGTGTTCTTTCTCATACCGACTCGGAGTTGCTGAAACATAGACTCTTTGTGATGCTAAAAGCTCCCATTCTTCGAACTTTAAAGGCCTATTATCCATAGCTGATGGCAGTCTAAAGCCGTATTCTACAAGGGTTTCCTTCCTTGACCTGTCACCTTTGTACATTGCTCCTATTTGTGGAACAGAAACATGAGATTCATCTATAAAAACTATGGCATTTTTAGGCAAGTAATCAAATAAACATGGTGGTGATTGACCTGGGTTTCTTCCCGACAAATACCTAGAGTAATTTTCTACTCCTTGGCAATATCCAAGCTCTCTCATCATCTCAATATCATAATTAGTTCTTTCTTCTAATCTTTGCGCTTCTACTAATTTATTTATCGATCTTAAATAGTCTAACCGTTCTTTTAATTCTTCTTTGATACTACCTATACAATTAAGAACCGTTTCTTTAGGGGTGACATAATGAGTTTTTGGGAAAATAGTCGCTCTTGGCACCTCTTTTAAAATCGCTCCAGTCAAAGGATCAAACCAGGATAGTTTTTCTATTTCGTCTCCAAATAATTCAATTCTCAAGCCCTCGCTATCTGAGTCTGCTGGATACACATCAATCGTATCTCCTCTTACTCGAAAAGTTGCCCTTCTAAAATCTAAATCATTTCTTGTATATTGCAATGCAGAAAAGCGTCTTAATAAATCTCTTTGATTGATTATGTCGCCTCTATCGAGATGAACTACCATTTTTAAATAGGACTCTGGAGCTCCTAGTCCATAGATGGATGAGACGGTCGCAATAACAATAGTATCTTTTCTCTCCAGCAGCGCCTTGGTTGCAGACAGACGCATTTGTTCAATATGCTCATTAATAGATGCATCCTTTGCTATATATGTATCAGATGTAGGTACGTATGCTTCAGGTTGATAGTAGTCATAGTAAGAAACAAAGTATTCAACAGAGTTCTCAGGGAAGAAATCTCTAAACTCTCCATATAGCTGGGCAGCTAATGTTTTATTGTGAGCCATGATTATGGCGGGTCTTTGAGTTTCTTCAATTACCTTAGCCATGGTGTAAGTTTTACCTGATCCAGTTACTCCCAAAAGGGTCTGATGTAACAATCCGTCACCCAATCCCTCAGCCAAACTTTTAATAGCCTCAGGCTGAGATCCAGCTGGTTCGAAATTAGATACAACCTTTAGTGATTTTGTCATTTACTTATCTATTAAAAATTACTTATAATGCACGTCCGCGTTCCCGAATAGCTCAGCGGTAGAGCAGTTGACTGTTAATCAATTGGTCGTTGGTTCGATCCCAACTTCGGGAGCCACTATAGCTCTTACTATTGTACATTCATGATCATAAATTTCTTGATCAATTTATAAAGATTATCTCTTGTGTTTGAAAATGAAGACTCAAGTTGCTTTACTGAATAAGTTGTATTAGCTGGGTCTTCGTTAAGCCAATGTAAATTTTGAGCGCTTGAAGGCAAAACTGGACATACCTCTTCTGCACAAAGTGTAATCGCATAATCTAAATTACTTAAAAAATCTTCATCTAAATCTTCAGTAGATTTTGAGTATTGATCTCGTATATCAATGCCAAGATCATCCATTGCCTTAACTGCATTGGGATGAACCTCTCCAGAAGGAATGGAACCTGCGCTTTGTATATTATGTTCGGTACCAAGCATGGACTTCGCAAGGCCTTCTGCCATCTGACTTCTAGCTGAATTAGCAACACAAAGAAAAAGTATATTCATAGGTCTTAATTGAGGATTAATTAAATTAAGAGTATCTTATAGTTAGAAGGAGGAATCAATATAGTGAAAGAACAATTTACTGTTAAATCGATGCTTAAAGGCTTGGATGGCAAGCTAGGTAATGATGATTATAGTGAGCCTTTAGAAATATTAACTCACTCTTTAAATAAACATAACAAATTTAATTCATTTGGAAAAATTGCATTCAATCATCAATTAAAAAATAGATTGAAAACAAGAAAGCACCTTCATCAACTTCATCTAACTAAGACATTCTCTGACCCATCAGATCCAGTCTTTGTTATAGGCCTTCCTAGGTCTGGTACGACTTTATTATTCAATCTCTTATCTCTCGATGATGCCCATAGATCTCCTCAATACTGGGAAATTATGAATCCCTTCCCCCTTGCAAAAACTTTAAAAGAAAAAGAAAAGAAAATTAGAAAAGTGAATAGAGAATTGAAACTTGCTAAAACATTAATTCCAAAGTTGAGAAATCTCCATACTATAAGAGCTGAGACTCCTGAAGAGTGCGAACAAATAGCAACCATGAATGTAAGAAGTTTTGTTTATCTCTGCATGGCTGATATACCTGAATATGTAGACTATTTAAAAGAGTGCAGCTTCGATTCTGTATTTGAATGGCACAAGAAATTTTTTCAAGCCCTAGAAATTAATAGTAAGCCTGAAAGATGGCTTCTCAAAGACCCAAGTCACATAGGTCATCTTCCAGAAATACTACAAACCTACCCCAACGCTAAGTTTATTCATATACATAGGGATCCAATTGAGTCTGTAGGTTCATTTTGTAGCTTAACAAAAAATATTCGATTAGCTTTTTCTAAGAGGATTGATCCTAAAAGCATAGGGCAAACAGTTGTAGACTTTTGGGTGCATAATTTAAATAAAGGAATAGAAGATAGAAAAAATATACTTTCTAATAATATTGTTGATATTAATTACCATGACTTTATTAAGAGTCCATTAGATTGTATAAAAAATTCTTATGCTCATTTAGGCTTTGATATGACAATCAAGACAGAGAACTCTATTCAGGATTATATTTCTAAGGGTACAAATAAATCAAAAATTGCCCATAGTTATTCTTTAGATGAATATGGTTTAACAGAAGAAAAGGTAAGAGATCAATTTAGTGACTACATGCTCAACTATGATTTTTAATGATAAAATCACATTTTTATATTGAAAGCTGCATCTATGGAAAATAACAAAATATTAAAACTGGCCCTATGTTCTTTTGCTCTCGCCTTTGTTCTTAATTCTTGTTCAAAGAAAAGTGATGAAGCTGTAATGCCTATTATTAAGGAGACAAGCATGACACAAGTAACTATTAAAACTTCCATGGGAGATATACATCTAGAACTAGATGGTGAAAAAGCCCCTATTACTGTTGAAAACTTTAAGACAATAGCTAAGTCTGGCTATTACGATGGAACTATTTTTCACAGAGTGATTAATGGCTTTATGGTTCAAGGTGGCGGTTTAAATGCTGATATGAGTAATAAATCTAGCGGGACTGCTCCAATCCAAAATGAAGCAAACAATGGACTAGTAAATGATCGTGGAACTGTTGCTATGGCAAGAACTATGGAACCACATTCTGCTACTGGTCAATTCTTTATCAACCATAAAGATAACGGTTTCCTTAACCATACCGGAGAGAATGCTCAGGGTTGGGGTTATGCCGTATTCGGTAAAGTTACCGAAGGTATGGATGTTGTTGATGCTATTGCAGATGTTGCAACAGGATCATCTGGTGGGCATCAAGATGTTCCTCTTGAGGCTATTAATATAGAGTCTGTGACTGTTACTGAATGAAGCCACGCTTTATCTCAGATTTACACCTAAGCGAAAAACACCCAGAACTTACTCAAGCCTTTTTTAAATTCTTAGATGAATCAAAAGAGGCTTGTACTCATCTATTTATTCTTGGAGATCTTTTTGAAACCTGGATTGGTGATGATGACGATACTCCTATTTATCAAGAAATAAAAAATGCCCTGCTATCTTTTACAACTGGTGGTCCAAAAACTTTCTTTATGCATGGCAATAGGGATTTTTTAGTTGGTGAATCATTTGCAACAGAAACTGGCATAACTATTCTTCCTGATCCTTATACTTTAGAAATTAATGACCAGAAAGTTGTTCTTAGTCATGGTGACTTCTTGTGCACTGATGACCAGGACTATATTAATTTTAGAAACCAAGTTAGAGAAAAAGATTGGCAAACTAATTTTTTAAATAAAACTCTTGATGAGCGAAAA
>JABBBT010000050.1 GCA_018607365.1 SAR86 cluster bacterium | reverse complement strand
ATCATGAGGAAACATTAAGGTTATTAAAGTGTAGTGGCTTACAAAGGAGTCAATCCAGCGCCTCTTTGGGTTTCCCCTTGAAAAGTTACCATGTTGAGCCTCATGTGAGGGCAAATACGCAAAACATGCGCAGACAATAGCAATTAAAGACCCATAAAATAAAGAAATATACCCATAAATGACTAATGGCCATAAAGAAATCCATATGGTTGCCTGTCCAACGCCAATTAACATCATCTCCCACTGGAATCGTTTAGAAAAACTTCTAGCAATCTCCTTCTCTTTTTCAAAGGAAAACTCTTCTGCTACCTGCTCTATACCTTCCAAAGCCAAGTTCCTCTGATTTTTGCAATGACACCAAGAAACAAGCCAGACGCATACCAAAGAATTGGACTAAGTGTTGTTTCGTAGTTGGCCGCAATAGCATTAAAGATGCTTCCCCAAAAAATTAAACCAAACCAAACCATGTTCCAATTAGAAATATGGTTTGAGATGATTGTATTTAATTTTTCCATTACATTAACTTTATTACAGATTTGTAATACTTGTCACTATATAAATTTCATCCAAGAGTGAGCAATAAAGCACAAGAGAGAATTTAGCAGCCTAGCAGAAGGAAAGAGTTTAGTTCTTTTTCCAGCTAGTTTTTGGCTTAGATCCTTTTTTCTTGTTATAGGGCTTGTTTGCTGAATTGCCAGCAGATTTTAAGTTGCTGTTGCCTGTGCTTCTAGCCTTGCTAGTGGTTGATCTTGAGTTGCTTCCTCCTGGTTTAGAAAAGCTGCCTCCAGGTTTGCTATCAGAACTTCGTCTATTTCTTGAGAAGCTTGGCTTTCCTCCTCTCGGGCCTCTAGACCTGGGCTTACCGCGACCTCCAACCGAGGGCTTTTCATTTGGTTTAAAAGACTCATGACTGGTTTGGTCGATTTTAATTTTTAATAGCCCCTCAATGCCGCGAAGAAACTTGTGTTCGTCTACACTCATAAAGGAAATAGCTGTCCCTTCTTGTCCAGCTCTACCTGTTCTGCCAATTCTATGAATATAATCATTAGGATAAGTAGGCATGTCAAAATTAACAACAAAAGGAAGATTGCTGATATCAATTCCTCTCGCAGCAACATCTGTGGCAACTAAAACTTGAAAAAATTTTCCTTTGAATTCTCTTAGGGCTTTAGTTCTTGCTCCTTGGGTTTTGTCGCCGTGTATAGTTCCTGTTTTAATGCCCGCTGCATTTAAGTAATCAGCAATTTTTTCACACCCATGTTTAGTTCTTGAGAAAACTAATACTTGGTCCCATTCTTCATCCTTGATCATATGAGTTAATAAATCATTTTTTTTGTTTTTATCAACGTGATAGACCATCTGCTTTATTTTGGTAACGGTGGTATTTGGGGATTGAGCACTAATCTCGATTATGTCTTCACCGAGTGATTGAGCTAACTTCTTAATCTCTGGAGAGAAGGTTGCTGAAAAGAGTAAATTTTGACGCGTAGAAGGAGTCATCGCAATTATTTTTTTAATATCATGAATGAACCCCATATCTAACATGTGGTCTGCTTCATCTAGAACAAGTATTTGAACTCTATCTAATTTAACTGCTTTTTGATTAACCAAATCCAATAATCGCCCTGGTGTTGCAACTAAAATATCTACACCTTTTTTAAGCTTAGATTTCTGTGGAAAAATTTTAGCCCCTCCATAAACAACTGTTGATTTGATATTTGTGAACTTGCCATACTTATGGACGTTCTCTCTTACCTGAGCTGCAAGCTCACGAGTTGGAGTTAATACTAGAGCATGGGCATTTTTAGCATAAGGCTTGGCTTTTTCGTTAAGCATTTCTAACATAGGCAGAACAAAGCTACCTGTTTTACCTGTCCCTGTTTGAGCGGCTGCCATAATATTCTTGCCGGCCAAAATCATTGGTATGGCTTGTTCTTGAATTTCGGAAGGCTCTTTGTGATCTAGTTCTTCTAGCGATTTTAATATTGGTTCAGATAGGCCTAATTCTTTAAATAACATTTTATATTGGGGTTGGTGAAAGTACAGATGACTGCAGGTTATAGACTTAGATGCTCGCGGTCAATCAAACCTTGGTTATATTCTTCTCAACTATAACTGAGTAGATTTAAATAGTTAGTAAGATTGTTTTTCAATATGTTCATTGATTGTGATTTCTGCCTTATTTCATCGCCTAGATAGTATAACAATCCAACGACCAAGGTTTAAAATATCTGCTAGCGCGGCCGACACATAGGTAAGGGCTGCTGCCCTAAGAACACTACTAACTGCTTTTTCGTTTGACTGCGATATGTAATTCCCTTCTCTTAACAAAGGGAGCGCTTTGGAAAAACTTGCATCAAATTCAATTGGCAGGGTCACCGCATGAATCATCATACGAGCGATAAAACCCGAAAGCCCTAAGAAAAGCAATAAAGAAAATGGCATTGGATGCCGCGTAATAATACCGATGATTGGCGATAAAGAGATAATGACAACACTCCAACGAGCGACCTTATCAACAACAGGGATCATCTTTGTTCTAGTAGCCAGACGTTTATCGCCCTGCTGATCCTGAATCGCATGTCCAACCTCATGAGCCGCGATAGCGATTGCGGTTAACGATTTAGATTCGTAATGCTCTCGCAAAAGCCTAACTTTTTTTTCAATTGGATCATAATGATCTCCTAGCTCGGTTACTTCGACCTTCACATCTTTTAAAGAAAATCGCTCGATCAAATGCTTTGCGAGCTCTCCCCCAGTTCCAGGCATTTCAGGCTTTTCCGATGAATACCTCTTCATAACCAGCTTCACCCACAAAGATGGTCCAAATATCAGTGCTAGAACTATTAGCGTGCCCACTGCTAAAACCATATTTTATCCTCCTAAAGAAATTATTCTCTGTTACGTT
>JABBBT010000025.1 GCA_018607365.1 SAR86 cluster bacterium | reverse complement strand
TTAATTAATATGCTTGATCTGAAAAGGCCAATATATCAACCAACTGCAGCTTATGGTCATTTTGGCAGAACTGATATTGACCTTTCATGGGAAAGAACGGATAAAGCTTCAGATATTTCACAGTAGAATTTTTAATAAATAATAGGAAAACAAATGGATAATGATTATAAAGTCGCGGATATTAACTTAGCTGAGTTTGGAAGAAGAGAGATCTCTCTTGCTGAAAACGAAATGCCAGCCCTTATGGCTCTAAGAGATAAGTATAGAGATGAGCAACCCCTGGCTAACGCCAAGATTATGGGTTGTATTCATATGACTATTCAAACTGCTGTTTTAATGGAAACGCTAATAGATCTTGGTGCTGAACTAAGATGGTCATCATGTAATATTTTCTCTACTCAAGACCATGCTGCCGCAGCTATGGCTGCTAGAGGTATACCAACTTTTGCTTGGAAAGGGGAAACTGATGAAGAGTTTGAATGGTGTATCGAACAAACTATATGTAAAGACGGAAAGCCTTGGGATGCCAATATGATTCTTGATGATGGGAGTGATCTTACAGCAATGGTTCATGAAAGATTTCCTGAAATGTTAGAAACTATTCATGGAGTTTCAGAAGAAACTACTACTGGAGTTCATAGACTAAAAGAAATGTTAGAAAAAGGTGAATTAAAAATACCTGCAATTAACGTTAATGACTCGGTTACTAAAGCAAAAAATGATAACAAGTATGGTTGCAGACATAGTCTTAATGATGCTCTTAAAAGAGGAACTGACATGCTGCTTATGGGCAAAAGAGGATTAGTTATTGGTTATGGTGATGTTGGTAAAGGATCAGCAGCCAGTTTAGCTCAAGAAGGAATGATAGTAAGTGTTGTTGAATCAGATCCTATATGTGCGATGCAAGCCTGTATGGATGGTTTTGCAGTTGTGTCCTGTTATAAAGATGGCGCTGTTTCAAGAAATGAGGCGGATATCAATATGGAAGTAATGGGAAATACTGATTTAATTGTTACGACAACAGGTAATGTTAATGTTTGTGATTCTGCAATGTTGGCTACATTAAAAAATACAGCTGTAGTTTGTAACATTGGTCACTTTGACAATGAGATTGATACAGCATTTATGAGAGAAAACTACTATTGGGATGAGATTAAACCTCAAGTTCATAGAATATTTAGAGATACAAAGCCTGATGGAACTCCGGATCAAAAGAGCAAAAACTATCTTATTCTTTTAGCTGAAGGTCGACTGGTTAATCTAGGTAATGCAACAGGGCATCCAAGTAGAATCATGGATGGCTCATTTGCTAACCAAGTTTTAGCGCAAATACATTTATATAAGCAAGGTTTTGCAAATATTAATGACGAGGATACGAAAGCAGAGATGATTACTGTTGAAGTTCTTCCTAAAAAACTTGATGAAGAAGTTGCTGCCTTAATGGTTGCTGGTTTTGGAGGAGTTATTACTAAGCTTACTAAAGATCAAGCTGATTACATTAACGTCCCTCAAGAGGGCCCTTTCAAAGAAGAAAGTTACAAATATTAGTCTAATACTGTGCAATTATGGGCGTAATTGCCCATAATACGCACTATGACATTTTTCAAAATTATTTTAAGCATACTTATGATAATGAGCATTAATGCATGTGGCGTAAAAGGGCCGCTTCTAGAAATTCAAAAAGCTGAGATTTTTTAGTGGATGCTTTTAAGTATAAAGAAAATAAATTGCACTGTGAGGATGTTAATTTATCTAAAATAGCTAGTAGCTTTGGAACTCCTGCATACGTCTATTCAAAAAAGGCTCTCACAGAAAATGCTCTGATGTATGTGAATTCATTTACTAATCCAGACAACATGGCCTGTTTTTCTGTTAAATCATTAAGCAATCTTTCGGTATTAAAACTATTAAAAGAAGTTGGTTGTGGCTTTGATGTTGTTTCTGGTGGCGAAATGCATAGAGCTCTATCTATTGGAGCCGACCCTAAAAGTATTATCTTTTCAGGAGTTGGTAAGTCTTCAGATGAAATTAAACAAGGCATTTTAAACAAAATATTATCCTTCAATGTTGAGTCTGTTTCTGAGTTATATAAAATTGAAGCTATTGCAAAGAAGCTGCAGATGAATGCTTCGGTTTCCATAAGATTTAACCCTGACATCGACTCAGGAGGACATGACTACATTACAACAGGAAGGAAAGGAGATAAATTTGGAATATCCTCAATAGAAGATATCTTAAATCTAAGTACATATATTTCTAAATCTCCAAATCTAAGCATGGTTGGCTTAGCATGTCATATAGGGTCTCAAATAATTAATCTAGAAAGCTATAAAGAAACAGCGCAAAGAACCTTTGAGCTTGCTGACCAAATTTTTGATATAGGAATCGAGCTTGAATTTCTAGATTTAGGCGGAGGTCTTGGGGTTTCCTATGATAGTAATATTCACCCTAATCCAGAAGATTTGATATCTTGTCTAGAATTAGAGTTTAAGGGCAGAAAAGAAAGGCTGATACTTGAGCCTGGTAGAAGTATTTCTGCCAATGCTGGGGTGCTTTTAACAAAAGTTGAATACATAAAAGATGAGTTTTTAATAGTTGATGCTGCCATGAATGACCTTCTTAGACCGTCTCTCTATCAAGCCAAGCATGAAATTTGGAATGTAGAAAAGGGTGATGGTAATAAAGTTATTAGGAATATAGTTGGGCCCATATGTGAGTCTTCTGATTTTCTTGGTAAGAATATAAAGATAAGTGCTGAGGAAGATGATATCTTGGCGGTTAGGACTGCTGGAGCCTATGGGTTTGTCATGTCCTCAAACTACAATACGCGACCTCGAGCTTGTGAGATTCTTGTAGAAGGCAATCAAACTAAATTAATTCGAAAGAGAGAGTCTCTTGAGAACATTTTAGAAATGGAACTCAATCTCAATGATTAAGTTTGCCAAAATGCATGGAAATGGGAATGATTTTGTAATCGTGAATTCATTAGAAAAAGAATTTAATCCAAAGAAAACATTAATAAAAAAATTAGGTGACAGAAACCTGGGAATTGGATTCGATCAAATGATTCATATTGGAGCTCCTTCAAAAGATAACAGAGACTTTACTTTAAAGTTTTATAATGCAGATGGTGGACAGGCTAATATGTGCCTTAATGGAGTGAGATGTGCCGCAACATATGTTTGGGATAATAAGTTTGCACCAAAAAGAGCACTAATTTTTCAAACAAAAAAAATAGATGTCGAATGCAGACCTCTAAAAGAAGGCGTTGAAGTAATACTTAAAAATCCAAAATACTTTGTTTCCCAAGATTTAGAAAAAAAGTTATCAAAAATAATTAAAACTTCTTTTAAGTTAATTGATTCAGGAAACCTTCACCTATGCATTCAAAAGAAAAACATAGATCAATTGGATCTGAATGGTTTGTACAAGAAATTGGAAGCCTTGTTAAGACCCCATGGAATCAATCTATCTATATATTCCAAAGACAAGGCCTCATGTAACATAAGAACTTATGAGAATGGAGTGGGTGAAACTCTTTCATGTGGATCTGCATCTTTTTGTGTTGCCTACCTGTGTCTTATAGATGAAATTAAAAAGACTACCATTAAGTCTTCAGGTGGAAGTATTAAATTTACAAAGTTAGATGATAGAATCTTGATGTCAGGGCCTACTAAGTTTGTGTATTCTGGGAGTTTTCATGAGTAATAAAATTGACGCCAAGGATGTAGAAATATTTTTATTAGATAACTTGGATTTTTTTGAATCAAGAGAATCTCTTGTTGGTGAACTTAAATTTAAGCACTCTTCAAGCTCAGCATCATCTCTTCTAGAAAGACAAATTATTAAACTTAGAGATGAGCAAAAAGACTTAATGGATCTGTTGTCATCTTTTGTAAAAGAAGCATCAGTAAATGAAGATTTATTTAATAAATCAAAGGACCTTACTTTGAGTATTTTAGGCGCATCTTCTAGGGAAGATATTATTAAAAGAGTTCAAGATAACTTTCATAAGAGCTTTAACGTAGATAAGTGTTTATTAAGTCTTCATGATAATTCTGAGATAAATGACTTGGAACAAAAGACTGGGATGTCATTTCATAAGGGAGCTATTCATTGTGGGTCATATTCTACCGAAAAAATGGAACTTCTTTTTGAAGATTCAAAAGTTCAGTCTATGGTGGTGGCTGTAATTGTTATTGGAAAAAATATTGGACTGCTTATGCTTGGCAGTTACAATAGAACAAAATATTTAGGCGATGAGGATACTACTTTTATTGAATATATTAGAGATATATTAGAAAAAAGGTTTGCTTCAGAAAGTATGAATGCCTAAAGAATACTTTGTTACCAAAGACCTAGTTCAATATATAGATTACATCTTTCAAGTAAAAAATCTTTCACTAAATACAGCAAATTCTTATAAAAGAGATTTATTAAAACTATCGAATTATTTAAGTTCAGTAGGTATTTCTTCATATAAAGATATTACAGATGAAACCTGTACTGGGTGGATAGGAAGTTTGTTTTCTTCAAACAATAATCCAAGAAGCATTCAAAGACATCTATCTTCAGCAAAAGGTTTTTTTAAGTTTCTTAAAAAGAATTTGGTAATAGAATCTTCTCCATTTGAGCTTGTGAAAGCACCAAAAACACCACAACATCTTCCTGACGTGCTGTCTCCTGAAGACGTAGAGCAGCTTTTAAGCCTAAAGCCAGTTGATGCTCTGGAAATAAGAGATTTAGCTATTGTTGAGCTTATGTACTCGTCTGGTTTAAGGGTATCCGAAACTGCAAATATTAATATGAGTGATTTTGAAGAAGAAATGTCTTTTTTAAGAATACTTGGCAAAGGCTCTAAAACAAGACTTGTACCACTAGGAAGATATGCTATCAGTGCAATTAAAAACTGGACTAAGGAAAGACAAAAATATTCTGATACATCAGAAGCGCTATTTATTAATCTAAAGGGTTCTAGGCTTACTGTTAGGAGTATCCAATTAAGACTTAAAAGAATGGCAATAAAACAAGGCCTGCCTCCAATTCATCCTCACATGTTAAGACATAGCTTTGCGACCCACATGCTTGAATCAAGTGGTGACTTAAGAACCATTCAGGAACTTCTTGGTCATAGCTCTCTTTCTACAACACAAATTTATACTAAATTAGATTATCAATACTTGGTAAAAATATATGACAAAGCCCACCCTAGAGCAAAAAAATGAAATATAAACTTATAACATTTGATCTTGATGATACATTTTGGGACATAGCACCCGTAATAATTAAAGCAGAAAGGGATACAAGACAATGGCTACATAAAGAGGTTGGTGAAATTGAATGGGGCTCGATGAGTGATTTTCTAGGGATAAGAGAAGAACTAATAAAAACCATTCCCTCGCTAGAGTGGGATATCAGCCTGCTTAGAAAAGAAATCTATAAACAAAAATTAAAAGATTTGATTCCTGATGAGTCTGAAAGAGACCATATGATTAATAAAGCTTATTCAATGTTTCTTGAAAAACGGCATGAGGTTACCTTTTATGAAGGTGTTTATGATGCGATTAAAAGCCTTGCCTCAAAATATCATCTTGGAATTCTGACCAATGGCAATGCAGATATTTATAAATATGATATTGGAAAATATTTTGATTTTTCTAAAAATTCCTTTGATGTAAAAGATAATAAACCCAGTAAACCTCATTTTGAGTCTGCTAAAAATGTATATGAAGATATGTCTTTTAATGAAATTATTCATATTGGAGACCACCAGATAAATGATGTTTTTGGTGCTCATGACCTTGGAATTAAGCCTATTTGGTTTAATAATAAAAATGATGAGTGGTCCCAGTCTTTTGATAAGCCCGATGAGTTTTCTAACTGGAATGACTGTACAAAATTAATAGAGGAAATTGATGCAAGATAAAGAAATTAAAGATGCTATTGCCAGTATTCTTAAGAAAGAAGTTGGGGCGCTTGGTAATGTTATCCCTTTAGAGATTATTAACTCTATGGCAAATAATTTATCAAAAGATTTTAATAGTCTTATAGAAAAAAGCGGTTATGTAAATAAAGCTAAATATAAGGCACTGCAAGAAATTGCAGATAGGTTAGAAAAAAGAATTGAGTTATTAGAAAAGTCTATAAAGTAATAATATATTCTGACAGATCTTTAATGTCTTTATCTGACAAGGCAGCTGCTTGAGCGTACATTAAAGCACTTTGGGCGCCTCTTTCTTCTTTATTTTTATATTGAGCCAAGGCAGATGAAATGTAATCACTCTTTCTACCTTTAAATGAGGGTCCTATTCCGCCTTCCCCTTTAGCCCCATGACAGGCAATACAACCAGCATATAGTTTTGTTAGTTTTGAGTCTGTATCAGAACCAGCGCTTTCAGCTAAAACAGCTCCGCAGTCTTGCCCTTCAATACATATGTTAACGTTTAAATGAATTCGCTCTATTACCGACTCATCATATTTTTTACCATTGAAAAGAAATAATGCACATAATGGCAAAATTAATAAATAGCGCTTATTTTTCATATTTATTCCTATGAGTTTGGTCTTTGAAGATTAACAACATGATCAACAACTTTTAGCATATCGCCGAATGATCCTTTGGATTCTATTATGTAGGTGCCATCAACAATCATCATTGGAACTCCAGTAACTTTTACCTGCTTTCCATATTTGATGCTTCTATTTACTTTTTGTCTAACACCAAAAGAACTCATATATTGCGTTGTTACTTCTGGGGCAACACCAAATTTTTCCAAGAAGCTCTCAATAGCCTTTTGGTTTTGAAGAAAATTACCCTCTTTATGGATGGTTACAAATACAGCCGAATGGGTTGAAGGATCTAATTTTAATGATTCTATTGTGTAATATAGGGCTGCGTGGAGTTGATGAATTCCACCCCAAGTAATTGGCATTTTTTCAAGCCTTACACCCTTATCAAGTCTTGCTTCCCAGGCATTAATAGAAGGCTCAAAGTTATAACAATGATTACAGCCATACCAAAATGCCTCGGTGACCTCAACGATGCCATCTTGTCTGACCTGGACAGGGTTATCAATCATTCGATAATCTCTACCTAACTTATATTCTGCATTTATAGAAACAGAGATTAGTGCAATTGCAAAAAATTTAAATATATATTTCATAATTATTTTATTTGTATAGCCCATGCATGTAATTAGCAAGTGCATCAATATCATTATCAGTTAAGTTTTGAGCAATGGATTGCATCACAAGAGATTGCTCTCCAGCATTTCTTTCTTTTGATCTATAGGCTTTAAGTGTAGTTGTTAGATACCCAACTTGCTGGCCAGCAACACTGGGGAATCCAGCAAGGTAATTGCCCTGCCCATCAACAGAGTGACATGCCGTACATGCAGGAATGCCTTCTTTCATGTTTCCAAATCTATAAAGACTTGTTCCAAGGCTCAGAAGCTCCTCATCATTTTTTGCTTGCCCTCTGGAGGTTTCATTAGATTCATAAAAAGCAGCCATATCAAGCAACTCTTCATCCTTTAATGAATTTAAGTATGGTATTACTGCCATCATAAGCGCATTATTTCTTTCGCCGTCTCTAAAGTATTGTAATTGCTCGTAAAGATATCTTTGGTTTTGTCCTGCTAGTTTGGGCCAGTCTGAGCTAATGCTATTGCCATCACTTCCATGACAAGCAGCACATGATTCAACTAAGGTTGAGCCATTAGACACATCGCCAGATATAAAGCCATGAGGCATGCTATCTGAAGAAGAGCTTTCTGCAGCATTTAAAGAAAATACTAAACAGAAGGATGTTAAAAATAACGAAATTGATTTCATATACTTATTAAGTGTGTATTGTGATGTGTATTATAAACATAGGTTGGTATGATACAAACTATTAAATGAAAAACCTTTTTAAAGAATCTGAGTTTATGCTCGGAGTAACCAAGTTTAAAAATCTCCCAGAAGACATGGGAGATGAAATTTTATTGGCTGGAAGATCAAATGCTGGGAAATCAAGCGCACTCAATGCTCTTACCGAGAATCCAAAGTTAGCAAGAATAAGCAAAACTCCAGGAAGAACTACTGAAATTAATTTTTTTAGGGTCAATGAAACTTTAAAATTTGTTGATTTACCTGGCTATGGTTTTGCAAAATCAAGCTTCCACAAAAGGAAAGATTGGGCACCTCTATTAGAGGAATATTTTGCGAAAAGACAAGCCTTGAAAGCTGTGGTCATATTTATGGACATAAGGCACCCTTTGAAAGATAGCGATAGAGATATGATTGAACTATGTAATAAGTCTGATACTGCTTTTATCCCAGTCCTGACTAAAAGCGATAAGCTGTCAAATAATCAAAAACATAAAGCGATATCTGCGGTAAATAGGCAAATGCAGGGAGTTGAGGCTATTGCCGTCTCATCAAAAGATATCGTCGGGTTTGACAAGCTATCAAGAGCAATATTAGAATTTACTGGTGCTCCAATATCAACATCAGGAATGTGATTTAACTCTAAAGGAAGGCCTAGAGTGCTATTACAAGTCCTTTCCAACATCAAAAGAGGTATTTAAAGATAGCCCTGGATCAGGATATCTCTTGCGAGACCATGACTGTACTCATGTGATCTTTGGCCTAGATATATCAATTGATCAAGAAGCCATACTAGACACTTGGGTTCTATGGGGTTGCTCTTTTAAATGGAAGTATCTTTTTGGATATTCAAAATTACCTGAAATTAAAGAAATTAATAAAAAATTATTTAAAGAATTCGGCGTTAAGGGGTTTTTGAAACTCTACTGGAATAATATTGGAATAAAAAGAAAGGTATTTTTTAAAACTTTTAAAATGAGTAAAAAGTGGCCTTTTCAAGTACCTGAAGAATACCTAAATGTAAAAATATCTGAGCTAAGAAAGATTCATGGTATAGATATTCTTACGTCAGAAGAGTTAAATTACTCTCCAACACATTGGTCTGGAGCTATAGATAGTTAGCGGCTTGATTTATTACATTATCGATATATCGAACCTGCTCATCTGACACAGCATATTTGCGTGCGATGCTTAGGTGGTACATTCCTTTATGAGAATAACCCAAATTAACATATGACGTCCCAAGATACAGGCTGGTCATAGCTAGATTTCTTCTAAACTTAGGCTTTTCCTGAATGTAGAAAGATATATTTCTATCTAGATCTATTATTTTCTCAAACTGTTCTGCAAAGTAGAGGGAATCTACTAATATAATGAGACTACTTAATAGAACCTCTTCTGGATAGCGATATTTTTCACCATCTAGTGAATCTATAAATGAAAAAAGTGATTCTGAGGCTTTTAAGTAATCCTCATTAAAATAAAGCGCTCTTGCTTTCTCAAAGTGAAAGATATCGTCGTATTTTAAATAACTCTCTGCTAAGGAGACAGCCTGATCGTAATCTTTATCAATAATTCTATTTCTGACTTTATCATAAGCCTTATCTACCTCGTCTTTCATTTTAGAGAGCTTTGGATTTAGACTAAATGTAAACTTATGCTTAACGCCCTTAGTATAAATAGGCTTATTATTTAACATAGAAGGCTTGTATTTAAACTTCACCAATGCAGTAAGAGCCTCTCTGTTAAAGAAAGAACAAGGCTGAAACTCTGTGAACGGACTTGATACGTTGCCACACCATCCTTCTATAACTTCTTCATTTGCTATCTTGCCTTTTTCAGTAATATCAAATTCGATTACGGCATAACCAGTCTCCCCAAATTCAAGCATGTTTTTTGGATATCTGGGAGTTCTATTCTTTGTTTTCTTAAACTTTGTATATCTATCTAATAGGTCGATAGCTTGTATATTTTTTTTATCTTTTAGAATAAATGCTGCATCCTGAATAGCATCAGAAATCTCACAACTTGAATTAATGTAGTTATCTTCAAGAAGGCCTTCTTTTTGAATACAGGCCTTAAATTTTATTATTTCATCATTATAAATATTCGAAAAATATTTTTTTGTGGTTTCATTTAAAGAATTTTGAGAAATATCAGCCTCCTTATACTTATTTAAATAAACAGCTTCTGTATTCCTATTGTCATTTGGGTGCTCATAAGTAGACGGTCTATTTGGGCTATGGAAAGGAGGGGCGTCACTTCCTGGGTCTAGATCACCAAAATGGGCGTCTTGCCCAAATAAAATGTTAGTGCCTGTACAGCAAATAAAAAATAACGATATTTTGCTAATGAGCTTCATTCCAATTCTCTCCTATTGCGGCTTCTGCTATTAAAGGTATATCAAGTTTAACAGCCTCTTCCATCATTTTTTTTACTAATTGTAGAACCTCTTCAGAACTTTGCTTTGGCGTTTCAAATATAAGTTCATCATGAACCTGCATAATCATTTTTACTTCTGGCATTTCTTTATTTAAAAATTTATTAATGTCTATCATTGCTTTTTTTATAATATCAGCAGCAGACCCTTGAAGAGGTGCATTAATTGCAGCTCTTTCTGCTGCCTGTCTTCTTAAGCCATTTGCGGCATTTATCTCATTTAAATATAATCTTCTTCCCATTATTGTCTCAACATACATATCTTCTTTGGCTTTAGCTTTTATATTTTCCATATATTCTTTAACGCCAGTGTATCTTTCAAAATATGTATCTAAATATTTCTGAGCTTCGGCTCTTGGTATATCTAATTGTCTTGTTAAGCCGAAAGCTGACATTCCATACATCAGTCCAAAGTTAATAGCTTTTGCGCTTCTTCTTTGGTCTTGAGTGACCTCATCGAGGCTAACACCAAAAACCTCTGCTGCAGTTGCTGAATGAATATCTAAATTATTATTAAAAGCATGGGTTAAATTCTTATCTTTAGACAAATGAGCCATTATTCTTAGTTCTATTTGAGAATAATCTGCCGATATTAATACATTACCTTTTTCAGGAACAAATGCTTCTCTAATTCTTCTACCTTCTGCCGTTTTAATGGGTATGTTTTGAAGATTTGGCTCTGTAGAAGAAAGCCTTCCTGTTGAAGTGACTGCTTGTTGGTAAGATGTATGTATTCTTCCAGTGATAGGATTTTCAATTCTAATAAGGCTGTCTGTATAAGTTGATTTTAGTTTTGCCAGAGTCCTGTATTGAAGGATAATTTTTGGTATTTCATATTCCTCTGCAAGTCTTTGAAGGGTTTCTTCATTAGTTGATGGTTGCCCCTTTGGGGTTTTCTTTAGAATAGGTAGCTTTAGTTTTTCGTATAGCACTACGAGCAACTGTTTGGGCGAATCTAGATTAAATTCTTCTCCTGCAATTTTAAAAGCTTGGCTTGAAAGATCTTCAATTTTTTTAGATAACTCTTTTGAATGATTTGCTAGTTTCTTTTTATCAACCTTGGCGCCATTCATCTCAACATTAGAAAGAACATGAACCAATGGATACTCTATTTCTTTTAACAACTTGATCTGGGTTGGCTTGTCTTTAAGTAACTCATTTAATCTATTAAATAATCTTAGAGTTATGTCAGCATCTTCAGCTGCATAGTTTGATGCCGTATCAATCTCAACTGCTGAAAAATTAATTTGCTTTGAAGCAGTTCCGGTAATGTCTTTATACTTTACTGTTGAATAATTTAGATAAAACTCGGCAAGTTTATCCATCCCATGTCTGGTTGCTGTGCTGTTTAAAACATAAGACATAAGCATTGTATCTGCAAAGAAATTGTCTAAATGAATTCCGTGTCTAGATAATATAGGTATATCAAATTTAAGGTTCTGGCCAACAGCCTTATGGTTGTTTTTTTCAATAGCTGCGCCTAAGACTCTAACAACCTCATCTAGGTCCAATTGGCTTGGACAATTTTCATATTTATGACCAATGGGAATGTAACATCCAGAACCTTCTTCAACCGCAAGTGATATTCCAACCATGTTTGCTGACACTGTATCAAGTGAGTCTGTTTCTGTATCAATAGCGAAAACCTTACAAGTATCCAACTTCTTAGCCCAATTTTCTAAATCAATACTATTAAATAATGTCTCATAACTACTATTAATTCTTTTTTTATCTAACGGGGGTTCCTGCTGAGACAGATTTTCATTCTTTGCTTCTGTTTTTGTAACAGCCTTTCTGGGTGTTTTAAATTCTAATTCATTAAATAAATCGTCAAGCCTTTCCTGGTTAGAATTGATCTCAAGAAGACTATCGAAAGTTACATCTAATTCAACATCATATTTAAGAGATACAAGTTCAACATTTCTATCTAAATCATTTAAAGAGTTTCTTAGATTCTCGCCAACGACCCCCTTTATTCCTTCAGCATTGGATTTAATTGTGCTGAGATCTCCAAATTCATTAAGCCATTTTGCAGCAGTTTTTTGGCCCACTTTTGGAACCCCTGGAATATTGTCTGAAGTATCTCCTGTTAAAGCCAGCATATCTCTTATTTGACTTGGCTTTACGCCAAACTTTTCAAATACCTTTGCCTCATCAAAGATTTGATGTGTCATCGTATTCATCATTGTTGAAATCGGATCTTCAACTAATTGCATTAAGTCTTTATCTAGCGAAGATATAACTGCTTTGAAGTTATTTTCTTTTGCTTTCTTCACTAGTGTTGCAATAACATCATCGGCCTCAACCCCCGCTATTTCAATTAATGGGAATCCTATAGCTTTAACAATTTCTTTTAATGGCTTTAATTGTTCTCGTAAATCATCAGGCATTGGAGGTCTGTTTGCTTTGTATTCCTTGTATACATCATTTCTAAATGTCTTACCTTTAGCATCAAATACAACAATGATTGGAGATCCCTCACTGTCTTTCTTAAGGGTCATCAGCATATTAGTTACGCCTTTAATGGCTCCTGTTGGCTGCCCTGAAGATGATGTTAGCGGCGGCATTGCATGGTAAGCTCGGTATAAGTAAGAAGAGCCATCAATAATAAAAATTCTATCTTTCATATTAAATTGTGATTACCTGGATGTATTATGCATAAGTTTTTTCTATACTATTTAATAACAAGACTAAGAAAAATTTATTTATGCAACTTTTAAAATTTATTAAACCAGTTTATCAAAACTATTTCGAATTAGCCTGTTTTATAAGTTCGTCATTGATTATTTTATTAGCCATTTTGATGGATCATTATCTTGGATTAGAGGCTTGTCCAATGTGCATAATGTCGAGATATGCTTTTGGGCTAATAGCCTTTTGGTCTTTACTTGGATTCTTGCTTAAAAAAATTAATATTTTGACAAAGGTTTTTACTTTAATTTCAGCAATTGGTGGCGTGGCCATAACAGCTAAACAGGTCTATCTTCAAAATCTTAGTCCAGAGGAAGTAGCAAATTTAGCTGCAGGATGTGGAATGCCGCTATCAACACAGATTGAGTACTTTGGATTCTTTGGCGGTATTGCGAATGCCTACAAAGGCGGCCCAACATGTGCTGAAGAAAACTGGAGGTTTATTCTTAACTTTGCAGAATGGGGCTTGGTATTCTTTATACTTTACTCAATATTTAATCTCAAAAAGCTCATTAACATATAAAATATTGGTTATTTGTAATAAAACTACAAAATATATCTTCTTTAAACCCTTTAAATAAAGCAAATTTAAAATTAATTGACTAATTAATAGCCTTGTACTTTAATTCACTACAAGTAATGTAAATATTTAACACTTTTATAAGTGAGGCTATATAATTTTACTCCCCTATTAGATATAGTGAATATTAATATGAAAAATGCAGATAACGTAAATGAATTAAGACTCTCCACCGAAGAGCTAATATTACAAGCGGTTGAAAATAATGAAGGTGTCATTGCTAGCAATGGTGCCTTTTCTGCAACAACAGGTGAAAGAACTGGCAGAAGCCCCAATGATAGATTTATAGTCCAAGAATCAACAACATCTGACCTTGTTGACTGGGGCACCATTAATAGACCTTTTGATGAAGATAAATTTGAAAAACTTTGGAACAAAGTTGAATCATATATTTTTGAGAAAAATAGATATGTATCTGAAGTTCATGTTGGTTCACATGATGATCATTATTTACCAGTAAAAGTTACAACTGAAACAGCATGGCATGGCTTGTTTGCTAGACTTATATTTGTTGTTCCTCAAGACTACAACCCTTCCAACAAACAAGAGTGGCAAATTTTAAGTGCAGCAAACTATAAATGTGTACCAGATGAAGATGGGACTAATTCTGAAGGATGTGTAATTATTAATTTTGCTAAAAGAAAGGTTCTGCTTGCTGGAATGAAGTATGCGGGAGAAATGAAGAAATCAATGTTCTCTGCTCAAAACTTTTTGCTTCCAGAAAAAGATGTGCTTCCCATGCACTGCTCTGCCAATGTTAACGCTGATGATAAAGTTACTCTGTTCTTTGGACTTTCAGGCACAGGAAAAACTACTCTTTCAGCAGATCCAACATGCTCCTTGATTGGAGATGATGAACATGGCTGGGGAGAAGGTTCAGTCTTCAATTTTGAAGGCGGATGTTATGCAAAAACTATAGATCTGTCAGAAGAAAATGAGCCTGTAATTTTTAATGCTATTAAACATGGTAGTGTTATTGAGAATGTCTTTTTAGACAATGAAGGAAATCCTGATTATTACAATACTTCTTTATCTGAAAATGGGCGATGTTGTTATCCTAGATCTCATATAGAAAATGCCATCCCATCTAACTCTGCGGGTGAGGCTGAAACAGTTATATTCCTTACATGTGATTTAACTGGGCTAATCCCTCCAGTATCTATTCTTTCAAAAGAAGCTGCTGCATACCATTTCTTAAGTGGCTACACAGCGAAAGTTGGGTCAACTGAAATGGGTTCTAGCTCATCGATTGAATCTACTTTTTCTACTTGCTTTGGTGCTCCATTCTTCCCTAGGCCAGCAGGAGAATATGCAGATCTGCTTATGAAAAGAGTTGAATCCTTTGGATCAAAAGTGTATTTAGTTAATACAGGATGGACTGGAGGCCCTTTTGGAAAAGGCTCAAGATTCTCAATACCAACAACTAGAAGGGTTGTTAATGCCATTCAAAATGGTGAATTAAATGGGGTTCCTACACGGTTTGTACCAGGCCTTAATTTAGAAGTTCCTGTTGCGGTTAATGGCGTTGATGCAAAACTACTAAATCCAATAGAAACTTGGGATGATAAGGAAGAATACAAAGAATACCTTCAGGAGCTTGTTAAAAAATTCCAAGATAACTTTGAAAAATTTAAAGTAAATTCAGAAATTGTATCTGCAGGTCCTAAGCTTTAAGATACCCATGTGGAACTCTCTAAAAAAATACAAGAATTAAAAGATACTGGTTTTTTTGAAAATCTAATTATTGAAAGAGGTATTGAAAAAGAATCTCTTAGAGTTTCTAGCAAAGGCAATATTTCAGAAAAAAATCATCCACCCTCTCTAGGGTCGTCATTTACCAACTCATCTATAACAACAGATTTCGCTGAGGCTATGGTAGAGATAGTCACACCAGTTTTTAATGATATTGATGAGCTATATGATCACCTTTTTGCTCTTCATGTTTTTATTAACAATAATATTGGTGATGAATTATTGTGGCCATTTTCAATTCCTCCAAAAATAGACAACGAATCAAAAATTAACATAGCAACATATTCAAATAATAATGAAGGTCAGCTAAAGCACGTTTACCGCAAAGGACTTGCTGCCAGGTATGGAAAAACCATGCAATGTGTATCTGGTATTCATTTCAATTTTTCTTTGTCTGAAGACTCAATGAAAGATCTTATAGGCTCGACCTCAAAAGAAGATGTAAATTCAACATACTTAAATTTAATAAGGAATTTTAAAAGAATTTTTTGGTTTGTTTTATCTGAATTCGGAGAATCTGCCGTTATTGATAAGACATTTGTTAAAGGTAGAAAAAATGATCTTGATGAATTAAACGATACAGATCTATATAAAGAAAATGCAACATCTTTAAGGATGAGTGAAATTGGCTATAAAAGCCCTGCTCAAGAAAGTATGAACATTCACTATAACGATTTAGATAGCTTTCTAGAAGAGCTTAGAAATGGAATAGTTAAGCCTTATCCAGAATTTAGTGCATTGGGCTTAAAAGATGACGATGGTTCATATAAACAAATATCTGATGGAATTTTGCAGATTGAAAATGAATTATATGACTGTATAAGACCCAAAAGGGCTGCTCAGGGAAATGAGAGACCTTATGATGTGCTAAAAAATTATGGCATAAAATATGTTGAGGTAAGAGGTATAGACTTATCTCCGTATGAAATAACTGGTATATCAAAAAATCAAATTCGTATTCTTGATCTAGTATTGCTTTATTGTTTAATAGAAGAGAGTCCTAAGATAAATGATTTAGAGCTCGAGTCTATAAACAGAAATGATCAGGCCGTTATAAAAAATGGGAGAGACCTCGATACAAAAATTCTATACAAAAAAAATGAGACTTCCTTGCGTGATGCAAGAAATAATATTATGCAGGACCTTCAGGCGATTGCCGAGCAAATGAAAGACAAAGAGTATGAAATTGCTTTAAAGGACCTAAAAATAAAAACAAATACATTCGATAGGTCTAAGTCTTTCCATGAGACAGGCATAGAGATTGCAAAAGATAATCATTCAAAAATGCTCAATATGCCAGAGATAGATACAACAACATTTCAACAACAGGCTAAGGATTCTTTGAAAAAATTTGATATTATTCATAATAATACAATCGATGAAATCAATGATTTTTTAGCTTCTTACAATAGAAATTTATAAATAGGGGAAAATATGAAAGCTTTGCAATGTGTAGAATTGGGTGGTCCAGATAAACTTCAAATCAATGAGGTTTCAGACCCTGAAATAACAGCAGAACATGTCATCATAGATGTGAAGTCTGCTAGTGTTAATTTCCCAGATGTCTTAATGATTCAAGGCCTTTATCAATTCAAACCACCTCTTCCTTTTACACCAGGTGGTGAGTCAGCTGGGGTTGTCTCTGAAGTTGGAGAAGGTGTGACCGACTATAAAGTTGGTGATAAGGTTTTTGCAGCAACAGGTTTTGGCGGAATATCTGAAAAAATATTGGCACATCAGTCTATGCTAAGGGCAATCCCGAAAGAAATGGATTATGAAATTGCTGCAGCGCTGTCTGTTACCTATGGAACATCGATTTATGCTTTAAAACAAAGAGCTAATATTCAACCAGGAGAAACTCTACTCGTACTTGGAGCATCTGGCGGAGTTGGCCTTGCAACAGTTCAATTAGGTAAAGCAATGGGTGCAAAAGTTATAGCAGCAGCTTCAACACAAGAGAAAGTAGACGTATGTATTGCCAATGGTGCCGATGAAGGCTTTGTATACCCCTCAGGCAACCTTGATAGAGATCAACAGAAAGAACTTTCTAATAAAGTTAAAGAGCTCACAGGTGGACTGGGCCCTAATGTTATCTATGACCCTGTTGGAGGGAGTTATGCTGAACCTTGTCTAAGATCTATTGCCTGGGAAGGAAGGTATCTTGTAATTGGTTTTGCTGCAGGTGCTGACCAAATACCAAAAATGCCTCTGAACTTAACCTTGTTAAAAGGATGTCAAATTATAGGTGTGTTTTGGGGTGCTTGGGCTGGGATGTTTCCTGCTGAAAATCAGAAAAATTTTGAAGAGCTATTTTCTATGTATGCTGATGGCAAGATTAATCCAGAAGCCTCTGATAAATTTACTCTAGATACAGCAGCAGATGCTATTGCTCATCTTGCCAATAGAAAAGCAAAAGGGAAAGTGGTAATTAATTTCTAGTCTTGGGTTACAGATTGGTATGTTAGAGATAATCTAGAAGTGCTGAAAGGTGGCCTAAAAAGTCCCACATATTCTCCTTTCGGGTTTAGCAAAATAATACTATTCACATGATTATCTAAATGGGTATGATCCATATCGTTATGCATACTAGGCATAACATTATTAACAGACAGTTGAGTTGCCAGACTCAGGAGCATTGGCCTCTCATTGCTAACCCCAATAAAATCGTCATCAAAACCTTTTGCATATTTATCGATATCTTCTGGAGTGTCTCTTTCTGGGTCAATAGTGACTAAAACCCATTGCTTATTTTCTAGATTATAATTTTTATCTCTGAGTACTTTGACCAACTTTGACAGCTCGTACATTGTGGTTGGACATTCATCAGGACATCTTGAAAAGCCAAAATACATTACAGTCCACTTACCCATAAGATCTTCTTTAGAAAAAGATTCGTTGTTAGATGAAAAGAATTCAAAATCTGAAATTTGTTTTGGCTTTTCAAATAAAAATAATCCATTAACGAGCAACTCATTAGTGCTTAGAGTTCGAGGGGTTGTAAGCTTGTTTATAAACAATCCCATAACGGTTATAACAAAAATAGCTATTAATAGAAGGTTTTTATTTACTGATTTCATTGAATTAAATAGTGATCAAGAAGCAAGGCTACGAAAATTAAAAAAATGTAGTAAATCGAAAAGTTGAATGTTTTCATAGCAATAGCGTCATCATCACTAAAATATAATTTTATAGAATAATATAAAAATATTGAGCTCAAGATAACTGCAGATACTAAATATATTCCACCTGACATTAAAACTATATAAGGGAGAATGCTTACTATAAATAATATGATTGTGTAGAGAACTATTTGGAGCTTAGTAAATGCAACTCCGTGAGTAACAGGAAGCATTGGGATTGACTCTTTTGCATACTCATCTTTTCTATAGATTGCTAAAGCCCAAAAATGAGGGGGAGTCCAAACAAAAATAATTAAAACCAATAAGAGAGCATGTGGGTCAATTGTGTTACTTATGGATGCCCATCCTAGTAAAGGCGGGGCAGCTCCAGCAAGCCCACCAATAACAATATTTTGTGGTGTTGCACGCTTTAAATATACAGTATAAATGAATGCATACCCTACCAAGGACGCCAGGGTAAGAATCATAGTAAGAGTATTAATAAATAAGAATAAAATTACAGCTCCAAGTATGCCAATTACGAAAGCAAAGCATGATGCATGAAACGCACTGAGTTCTCCTTGGGGCAAGGGCCTTTGATCTGTTCTTGTCATTGCAGCATCAGCCTTTCTGTCAATAACTTGATTGATGGCAGCAGCAGAACCAGAACATAGAGCAATACCGAGAAGTGCAATTAATATCGTTGGAATTGAACTAACTGTATCTTCTGCAAGCAACATCCCAACAAGAGCGCAAATTAGCATCATGTAAACAACATTGGGTTTACATAGAAGGTAGTAGCTTTTAATGAGATTCATTTTTTCCAAGCAAGATAGTTAATAGTAAATATAGTTAATACAAGGGTTGCTGCAATCAGATTATGAGCGATAGCAACATACAAAGGCAGAACATATACAACATTTATTATCCCAAGGCTTATTTGTGTAATAAGCAAAATTCCTAATGTTGATGCAAGAGGTGCTGCGCTTGAAAACCATAACTTTGACATCAAGATAAGGAAAACTATAGTTACAAATATTGCAGAAACTCTATGAGAATAGTGAACGGCAACTCTCGAAGGGTTATCAAGCAACCCATATAAATAATTTGGCCCAACCTCTTGATTTAAATTAAATCCATTCTTGAAATCCATTTCTGGCAAATAAGTTCCTTGGCAGGTTGGGAAATCAGCACATGCTAACGACGCATAATTTGTGCTTGTCCAAACTCCTAAAAATATTTGGATAATCAAAACAAAAAATGCCAGTCCTGCAATAAATTTAAGCTTTGGAATCTTCATTTTATTCAAAAGCTCAAAATTACCCGCCATAAGATATATAAAAAAGAACAAGGTGAGTGTGGTAAAGCCACCGAAAAGATGGCCGGTCACTATAATTGGAAGCAGCTTTAGGCTAACTGTTAAATATCCAAAAAGCCCTTGGCAACAAATGAATATTAAAAGCCCAACAGCCCAATATCTAATTTTCTTGTTTTCATTTTGTTTAAAAGATAAATAAGTCAATACAATTGCAAAGAATCCAAGAGTTGCAGCAAAATATCTGTGGACAACCTCAGGGATAGCTTTATTAATATCATAGGGATACATTGGAAACCTGCTTTCTGCAACCGCAATCTCCATTTCGTTGGTAGGAAAAACAATAAAGCCATAGCATCCCGGCCAATCTGGGCAGCCTAGGCCGGCATCAACAAGCCTAGTCCAGGCACCAAGTGCTATGACAACAAAGGCTAGACAGATTCCAAAAAAAGATAAGTTTTTTATATTGTTCATTAAATTAGTACCTTTAAGTCTTTTAATATTTTTTTAGGGTCTGTATCGGTATTGAAATACATTACAGCCCTTCCATATGGATCAACGATAAAAATTGGGTTCTCTTCTGAAATATTAATATCAGAATTTTTTTGAAGGACATTTAATAAAACGCCGTTCTTATCGTCAATCAACTCTGTTCTTGGATATTCATTAATTAAATTATCTATCCCGTCTTTGATTAGCTTGTTGCTATAAAAAGCTACTCTCTTAACCTTGTATATATCTCTGTTAAGAGCAACATTAAGCTGACGCATAAGATATAAAGAATTAGATGATTTTTTGGGATCTGTTATATAAACAGCCATTACCCACTTACCATCCTCAAACTCAATCATTTTTTCATTATCATTCTGATTGAACTGCTCGAAGTTAAAGTATGATTTAAAGAAAACTCCATTATTTCGAGTTCCTTCAGGTGAGTAGCCATAAGTAAAAAATAAAGACGAAAATGTAACTACTAAAATTGGTGTTAGTAAAATTATTGCTAAAAATATTTTATTCTTCA
>JABBBT010000048.1 GCA_018607365.1 SAR86 cluster bacterium | reverse complement strand
TAGAAAATAATATTATTGATGAGAGCTTTGGTTCAATAGAAGAGATAAATAATAAAAATCTAGCATCTTATATAGATCTCATAGTTATTGCAGTATCACCAGAAGCTACAAAAAATATAGTTAATGGAATTGAGAGTCTTTGGAATTCTGATATAACAATTACAGACACGGCAAGTGTAAAAGCCCATCTCCTTTTTAAAAATACTTCTAACCTAGTCTTATCTCATCCCATAGCTGGCTCAGATAAATCAGGAGTATTAGGTGCTGATGAAAATCTTTTTACTGGAAAGAAGACTGTAATATGCAACCCATTTAATGCTGAAAGATCACATATTCAAAGATTGGAAGATTTTTGGAAGTTTGTTATGCAGATGAGAGTGTCTGAAATGTCAGTTAAAGATCATGACCTTATGTTTGCAATGACAAGCCACCTGCCACACCTAATATCATATGCCTTAATCGACTCTATCAGATTGTCATCAAAAGATGTTAAAGATAACGTTGGGGGTGGCTTAAAAGAATTTATTAGATTAAGTGGTTCTAATCCAGAGATGTGGAGAGATATCTTTGAATTGAATGATAGAAATATTATCAAATCATTAGCAAGCTTCCAGCTTTCTATTAACAATTTGTTAGAGTTAATGACAAAGACTAAAGAGCTCCCAGAAATATTTTCTCATTCAGATTTACTAAAGAAAGAGCTAGAAGATATTAAAAAATATAAAGAAGATACCTTTTGAATCTTTTAGCCAAAAGTAACTCGATTCTATCCGGCGAGGTTCTGTGCCCAGGAGATAAATCAATCTCCCAAAGAATTGTGATCATTGGCTCACTAATTAATGAAGATTTGTCCATTAAAGGCTTTCTCAATGGAGAAGATCCAATATCCACAGCTATGGCTTTAAATGCTATAGGCTCGTCAATAAATATAAGCGGAACTGATGTAGAAATTTTAAAAAGGGATATGCCATTTATTTCACCAGAAACTGATATAGATTTGGGAAACTCCGGAACAGGTATTAGATTATTAATGGGCTTGATATCAAGTTTAGATATTAATGCCACCCTTGTTGGCGATGAATCATTATCGAAGAGACCTATGCTCAGAGTCGCTAACCCATTAAATGAAATGGGTGCTAAAGTTGTATGCAATAATGGCACACCGCCAGTAAAAATAGAAAAGGGTGATATTAAAGATAATTTTTTATATGACATGCCCGTGGCAAGTGCCCAAGTAAAGTCATCCATAATTTTATCAGCCTTAGCAGCCAATAAAAAAGTTACTGTCATTGAAGAACACCCAACCAGAAATCATACAGAAAGAATGATTAATTATTTTGGTGGAAATATTGAGCATACAAAAAAAGACTCAGGAAACATTATTACACTGCATAAACCAAAACTTACTAGCAGGCCATCCTATGAGGTTGTTGGAGACTTTTCATCGGCAGCTTTTTTGATAGTGGCAGGGGTTATTGCAAAAGAATCCAACATTCTAATAAAGAATGTAGGTTTAAATCCAACCAGATGTGGATTAATTAAAGTTCTCCAATCGATGGGTGCAAATATAGAAATATTAAATCAATCAATGATTTGCAATGAAGAGGTTGGAGATATATCTGTTCAATCTTCAAAGCTTAAAGGCATAGATGTTGGTGGAGACATAATCCCTAATATTATCGATGAAATACCAATTCTAAGTATTGCTGCTTCATTTGCAGAAGGAATAACCACTATTAAGGATGCAGAAGAGTTGCGTGTAAAAGAGTCAGATCGTCTTGCAGCAATCTCTGGCGGACTTTCTCAAATAGGTATTAAACATGAATTATTTGATGATGGTATTAAAATTCAAGGTAAGAGCGATAACATTTCGGCATGTGCAGAAATTGACTCTTTTGGAGATCACAGAATAGCAATGAGTTTCTTGGTTGCAAGCTTAAGGTCTGAAAAGGGTATATTTGTTAAGAATTGTAAAAATATATTTACCTCATTCCCAAGTTTTTTAGAAACTATGAATCATTTAGGAATACATGTAAATGAAGCTTAATATCATAACGATTGATGGTCCTTCGGCCTCTGGTAAAGGCTCTTTATCAAGAAATTTAGCTAAGTATTTAGATTTTAATATCCTTGATAGCGGCCTGCTTTACAGAATTTATGCTTATTTATTTAGTATTAGTGGTAATCACGATGAAGTGAAAGAAATGATAAATGAGCAAATATCATTTTCTTCTGATGATGATGGCATAAAGGTTTTAAAAGATACAAACGACATAACTCTAGAGCTAAGAACAGAAACAACGGCAAAAACTGCCTCCCAAATTAGTGCACTAGAGATTACTAGAAATAATTTGTTAGATATCCAAAGAGATTTTTACTCCGACAGAGGTTTGGTTGCTGATGGAAGAGACATGGGAACAGTGGTCTTTCCCGAGGCAAGATTAAAAATATTTCTTGAAGCATCTGCAGAGGTAAGAGCAAAAAGAAGATATTTAGAGTTGCAGAATCGTGGACAAGAAGTTAATATGCCCGATCTGATTGCAGACATTGAGAGTAGAGATTTAAAGGATAGAACAAGAACAATATCCCCATTAATACCTGCTGAAGATTCAATAGTAATTGATTCTTCTAATATGTCTCTTGATGAAGTACTGAGTTTTACTAAAAAACTCACAAAAAAGGAATTTAATAAATGACAGAATCATTTGCAGCTTTACTAGATGAAAGTTTAAGCACACTAGATATGCAACCTGGATCAATAGTATCCGGAGTTGTATTAGACGTAGATAACGACTGGGTAACAGTCCATGTAGGATTAAAATCAGAAGGAGTAGTATCTCTTGATGAATTTAGAAATAATGAAGGAGAGGTAAGCATCGTCGTTGGCGATGAGGTAGAAGTTGCTCTAGAAGCCGTTGAAGACGGTTATGGAGAGACAAGGATTTCAAGAGAAAAGGCAAGAAAAATTTCAACCTGGAAAATGCTTGAAGAAGCACTAGAAACAGGGGAGTTTGTTACTGGAAAAATTCATAACAGAGTTAAAGGTGGTTTTGCAGTAGAGGTAGAAGTTGTTAAAGCATTCTTACCAGGATCTTTAGT
>JABBBT010000031.1 GCA_018607365.1 SAR86 cluster bacterium | reverse complement strand
GTAATGCTATTTCTGAGATGGAATCACAGCTTGGTTTTCAGGTTTTTGAGCGGACTAATAAAAAAGTAATAGTTACAAATATTGGCAGAATATTTTTAAGTAAAGCAAAGGATATAAAATCTGGCATAGATGAAATAAATCAATTAAGTGATAGTCAAAATAAGCCTCTGACTTTGCCTATCACTCTTGGGATAATACCAACTATAGGGCCATATTTTATTCCATTGGTTCTTCCTACTCTTCAGAAGAAATTTCCTAACTTAAAGCTAAAAATTATTGAAGCCCAGTCAAGCGCACTGGTTGAAAAAGTTAATAATGGAGAAATTGATA
This sequence comes from SAR86 cluster bacterium, assembly GCA_018607365.1. Lineage (GTDB taxonomy): Bacteria > Pseudomonadota > Gammaproteobacteria > Magnimaribacterales > D2472 > SCGC-AAA076-P13. Next base: position 85,177 of record JABBBT010000031.1, on the reverse strand, counting down.
TGGCTATTCTTGCAATGCCATACAAGGTCGATGGCCTTCTATCTTTCAAATTCTGGGAAGAGAATTTTTATTACGTAACCAATATCAACAATTATAGAAAAGATAAGATTAAAGCTAAAGATATAGATATATCTAATTTGATGCTTTTAGACGATGGGCATTGCCTTAAAAGTCATGTTCTTGCCGCATGTAAAATTGAAACTAATAAACAATATGCTATGGAAGCATCCAGTCTTTCAACCTTAACTCAATTAGTGGCAGGTGGTATGGGATCTACTCTGGTTCCTCATATGGCAATTGATCAACTAGTTAGTAAAAACTCTCTAATAGACAAGGCCTTGTTAGACGAGCCTGGTCCTCATAGAGAGCTAGCAATCGTAATTAGGCCCTCTTATTCTTCAATAGAAAGTGTTGAATTATTGAGTGAATTATTCTCATCCTCGCTTCTAAAAAATACCAAAGGCTTGAAGTTAAAAAAATAAGAGAATGGTGGAGCTACGCGGGATCGAACCGCGGACCCCCTGCTTGCAAAGCAGGTGCTCTCCCAGCTGAGCTATAGCCCCATTAATCAATGAAACGCTATTGTACTTGAAAATATTTTATATTTGTACAATCTTTTAAATAAAAGAAAGGGCAGTTAGACCACCCTTTAATTTAGGGAATGTTGCACACCCCTCTCCCAAGAAAACTAAAACTTATATGAAAAACCTACTTTCATTGTTCTTGGTTTTTGTGATCTCGCTCCTTCAGATGGGGCTCTTGATATAATATTCTCATCATCAAGAATGTTTTCGATAATTACATAGACATCCATTGAGTCATTTAATGACTTTTTGAGATTGGCATCTAGAATCGTATGAGCATCTATTTTGTTAAATTTACCACATGCTGCAATAGAACATGATGAACCAATATCAATTAATCGAAGATTACCACTTAGACCAGAATCAGATATAAATCCAGCAACTAATGACATAGAACTGCTTGGTATATATGGCAAATCATCTCCTGCTGCAACTAGTCCAAAATAATCACTTTCTGAGCTATTGTTAAATGTTGCGTCGGTAGATGTATAGCTTAATGCTATAGGGTAAGTTACGCCTACACCTTCTATTATCCAAGATCCACTAAATTCAAGACCAGAAACATCAGCCTCACCACCACTAAATACAGCTGACTCTGTTGCATCACATGATGCACCACTTACCAATGTACATTCTGCAGCTAGATTTGAATAACCACTTGAGAAATAGAAAGCTTCTATATTGGTAGTGCCCTCAGAAAACCTAAGGCCTATTTCAGTATTATCTGCTTCTTCTGGTTCAACACCAAACATTGGGGTCATGCCCTGGTGAAAACCTGCAACCAGCATTACATTATCATTTAAGTCATATGTAGCAGCAAAACTTGAAGTCGCATGATCATTCTCAGCAAATGTATCTCTTACAATAGTATTTCTAACCGCTGTAAGATTCGGTCCGGCCCCTTCATCCCATCTTCTGTGACGTTGATCATAATCCTCAGATCTATAACCAACAGTTAGATTAAGTCTTCCAAAATCCATGGTATCTTCTAAATAGTATGAAGTAGCTGCCGATTGTCTCAATCTATTATTGCTTCCACCAAGCCCTACATATCCATACAATGCTGAAAGAGAGCCATCTGCTGCCTGGTCAGCATACTCATATGCCTGAACTCTACTTTCTGAGTCTTCCATATCTCTGTAACCTAGTTTGATGGCATGAATTCCAACATCTGTAGAAATAACAAATTGATATCCCTCATTAGTGTAATACCTATTATTATGTTTATACTCTATTTCAACAGCAAGCTCGCCATCTAAAATAGCTTGAGCATTAACACTCCCATTATTAGCATCACTAATTAACTCATTAATATCATCTCTTTCACCATGCTCAGAGTCATTATTAAAGTCATTAACTTTAAACCAATCTCTGTGATAGTCGTTACTCCATGATGTAAAAACAACATCAAAACTATCGAAGTCACCAATATATGTTAAGGATGATTGATCTCCATCATTCATCATCTCGTCATATGCTGTAGCTCCATATCTCATTCTTGGATTAGCATTAAAACTAGCTTGTGAAAGACCTACATAAGACTGGTTTGAGGTTTCATCCAAATCTACCATTTTAAATGTTAATGAATGATTCCCACTTTCGTATCTAGCCTTAATCATGAGATCAGATTTATCAAAACCTGTATTGCCACCAACATTTGCAATGCTATCAAACCCATCGCTAGAATGGTCATGAACTTCAATCAAAGCACCAAGTTTGCCACTTGTTCCTCCATAATATGCATGTGTTCTTGACATGCCATTCTCACCTAATTCCTGAACAAATTTTCCTGAATTTAATTCTGGTATTGGAGTACTAATTAAATTTATAGCACCTCCAATAGTTTGTGGTCCTTGAGATACTGCTGATGGACCCTTAAGAACTTCAACTGAATGTATTCTTCCAGTTGTTGGAAAATAATATGCAGCAGATGATGTATAAGGAGAAGGAGCAACAAGAACGCCATCTTCCATAATAGCCACCTTTCCTGATCTCTCGATTGCAGTTCCTCTAATTGAAATATTTGGTCTTAATCCATAACCCTCTTCAGTTCTCATGTACATTCCTGGAACCGCAGATAAAATCTTAGCAATATCAGTATCCATAGCTTTTTCTAAATCTTCATTATTAATAACTGTACCTGAGCCAGCAAGATTTTTAGCATCCTCTTTTGAACCAATTATAGTTACAGACTCCACGTTATCATTTGCTGATACCAATGATGTGGCCGATAGCATTATTAATGCAGATATTGTTATCAATGCTTGTCTAGTTTCAATTATTTTTTTAATCATTTTTTCCTTTATCTAAATGTGTAAAAAAACTGGGGGAAGAAATTCCTTATTTGATTAAATAACAAACCAAATAGCACACTTTCAGGGGATTATTAACTTCCCCCCAGTCTAAATAAGAATCATTCTCATTTATGATTGAGAATGATAATCATTCTCATTTAGAAATGCAAGAAGTTTTTTTATTATTTTAGAGGAACGTTTTAAAGACTATTTATTGCCACGTATTGCAAAGAATATTCCTAAAACTAACAAGAACATTTGCTCACTTGTAACAAATTTTGTACTTAAGCTAGTAAACCAGTCTGAATGAGCGATGTATAAAGCGCAGGTCATTATAATTACTACAAGAAGCCCAGATAACCTTGTTAATAAATGACCAAGTTGACTTGCAAACAAGCCCACTACCCCACCTAAGATAATTCCAATGCCGGCAGCCATTTCACCAAGAATTACTAAATTTACCCATAGCTCTGGCATAGGTATAAAAATACTTTCAAACCATGTAACCATTCTATGCTGCTCATCCATCATAAAAGGCGCAGGAAGTTTTCCATAACCGTGAAAAAAGAAAGCTATGCCTAATGCAAGCCTTGGAAGCCAAGGGACAATATTTAATAATGGATTTGTTATTTTATCTAGGGTGCTATTTATTTTTTTCATTGGTTATGTCGATTGTGTTTCTAAAAGTATATCTTTGTCGTTGCAAAGAGCAAAGCCATTAATGTGAATAAAATTATCTAATTCGTCTTGTCCTATATGGATATGAGCAAATATTTTTCCTGTCGGCGATACCTTCTCTTCATCAATACATCCCATTCTAAATAATTTAGCTCTAATTTTTCCTAAAGATGCCTCCAGAGAAATCCAGCCTCTGTATATACCATTAAATAAATCATTATTAATTAGTTCTCTTAACTCCTGAATACCTATATTTTTTTCAGCAGAAATCCACACCTCATTATCCTTGTTCTTGCTATCAAAATTAGTTGAGCCCTTAATATCACATTTATTATTAACTCTAATCTGTGGAATAGATTGTAAATTTAATTCATCTAAAATCTGATTTACTTCTTTTTCTTTTTGGCGATGATCTATATCAGATATATCTACTACATGAAGCAACAAATCGGCAGATTTAAGCTCATCAAGAGTAGCCTTAAATGATTCTATTAATTGTGTTGGCAGTTCCGATATAAACCCAACTGTATCTGAGAATAATATTGGCCCCAATTCTGGATCTATATTTTTTCTTGTTACAGAGTCCAGGGTAGCAAAAAGTTTATCTTCTGCGAGTTGTTTACTATTAGTTAAAGAATTAAATAAGGTGGTTTTGCCTGCATTAGTGTATCCAACTAAGGCAACAAGCTTATTCCTACTTTTTTTTCTTGAATAGCTGTTAAGTTGTTTTTGCTTATGAGCCTTGTCTAACCTACTTTTTAAACGCTTAATCCTATGCCCAATAAGACGTCTATCTGTTTCAAGCTGAGTTTCTCCAGGGCCTCTTAGTCCAATTCCACCTTTTTGTCTCTCTAAGTGAGTCCACCCTCTTATTAGTCTTGTTGATAAATGATTTAACTGTGCAAGCTCGACTTGAAGCTTTCCAATATGGGTTGTTGCTCTTGAGGCAAAGATATCTAAAATAAGCTCTGTTTTATCTATAACTCTTACTTTTAATTTTAATTCAAGGTTTCTTGCTTGAGAGGCAGAAAGTTGATGGTTAACAATAACGAGCTCGGCCTTAGATTTATCAACTATATCCAGGATTTCTTCAAGCTTACCTTTGTTAATAAAATGACTTACTGAGGGTGATTTTTGTTTACTAGAACTTGATTGAACAATCTCAGCTCCTGCCGAATTAACAAGCTCATAAAACTCTCCATAAATGTTTTCTAACTCTTGTCCTGTTCTTAAAGATTCGACATCAATAAAAATTATAAGGGTTCTAGGTATGTGAGTTTTTTCAACAATCATAAAGTTAAACAATATTGTAGAGATTTTATAAAAATTTGTTACTATTAAATGACTTCATTAAAAATTCTTTTGGAGGATGTTTATGGATAAAGGTGAGCGAGCAAAAAAATCAGCTGATGCTAGTATTAAAAGAAAAGCTGTAAAAGAGATTAAGAAAAAAAAACTTAATAAGATATATAGAGAATTAAGAAAAGCTCGAAATAAATAAATTTAGCTAAAAGTAGCTTAATTTTTTCAGATACTTTAAACCACAGTAGGGGATTTTATAACTAATAATATGATAGAAAAAATTTTAAAAACACTCTCAGATAATTTTGATAAATATGTACCTATAGGTATAGTTATTTTGGCGTTCTTTATTGCAGCTATAGTCTAAACTTTCTAAAACTTCTTCTTTTGAGGCTGGCACTTTCCTGCTGCCATTATCTCAATCTTTGGGTTTCTATTCTTTGTGCCATCTTTCTTGTTAAGCCATATATCTCCAGATATCTGTCCTTTGCCAGTAAACCAGTTGAATGAATTAGAAATACTATAAATATCGACCTCATAATCAGGAAATAATGGATGTACATCTCCAGTATTCATGGTGTGGGTTACAGTTATACCGGTATCAGTCTTGGTTGATTCCCAATCAGCATTAGAGTTTATCCATGCTGGAGATGGATCAAGAGTATGTTTTAAAGATTTAAAAGATTCCTTGCGTGTATCTACATCCCAGTACTGAACAACGTACATTTTATCCTTTTGCCAATCTTCTTCAGCAAAATTTGTTTTAGCTCGTTGAAGTAAAAATAATGATTGTTGAGTCTGTCTAGCCAAATTCTTAAAAAGCTCTATTCCCTCTGAAAGGTATGTTTTTTTTATGTCTTTATAAGTTACGGAATATGTTCCATCTAGCTCACATAGAATTTTAGAGGATTCAGCCATGGCTGGAAAAGATATTAATAAAAGAAGTAAAAATCTCATAATATGATTTTAAATGAAAAAGGCTCTTAATAAAGAGCCTTTTAATAATTAATTTAAGAGGGAGCTCTATTTAAGCCTTATCTCCATAATCCACCATATGATCTGCGGTTCTTTCGTTAGTGCCGTACATAAAATGATTTGACATATTCTCCCTATACTTGCTTGCAGGGACTGTTAATCCTGCTGCTTCTGCAACTTCTCTGATATGCATAGGTGTTGCACCACAACAAACACCAAGGTAGTTAATGCCTAACTCAAATGCCTCTTTACCAAACTCACGTATTTCATATCTGTTGCAGTACAAAGGATCTAATGCTGTTGGAAAAGTTCTGCCATGAGGTGCAGGACAAGAACACCCATGATTATCAGGCAAATTAAAAAATGTAGGATTTGCATCTGTTGTTCTATATGGCAATGGGAGAGCTCCCATATGACACTTAAGTACTTTTCTTGCTTCTCTTAAGTAAGGCATCATTGTGTCAGGACCCCTGAAACAATTCATACCTACAACATCAGCTCCTCTTTGTTCTAATTCTTTCATAGTATCGAGTATAGATACTCCATCTCTCATTTCATTTTCTGCCATTGGTGCAATGGTAATAACTGATGGAAGTCCATATTTTTGAATAATATCAAGAGCCATATATGCCTCTTCAGCATAATAAAAGGTTTCGCCAACCAATAAATCAGCCCCTTCATCTACAGACCATTCAACCATTTCATTAAACATTTTTTCAACTTCTTTATGAGAATCTAAATTACCTTGCTCCCATATATTGGAGTTAGAAATATTTCCAGCCATAAGATTTGGCTCACCACCATCAGCTGGATTGTCAGCAACTTTTTTTGCAATTTGTAATGCTGCTCTATTTAGAGGTTCAATTAACTCTTCTTTCCCGATAACTCTCATTTTTTCTCTATGAGCATTGTAAGTAAAAGCCTCAACAACATCTGATCCAGCGTGCTGAAAGTCTTTATGAAGATTCTCTAAAGCCTCTGGATGTTCTAGTGAGACCATAGGCACAAACTCTCCAGCTGCTAGATAACCTCTTTTTTCAATTTCAAAAAGAAACCCTTCAGCACAGATAACTGGCCCTTCATTAAGTCTTTGTATTAATTGTCTTTTCATGATTTTTTTCCTAAATAGTTTTAAATTAAATCCAGGAAATTATTCCGTTTTAGCTTTTCTTTTAATTCGCAGCAATAGGATCAAATCACGAATAAGTGAATTATAAAGACATATATATGATTTTGTAAATAAAAAGTTTGCATTAAAAAAAGAAGAATTCTAGGGCTATTGAGGGTATCGACTGGCCCAGAATTTATCTAAAACAAAATACCAAACACTATTTAAAAGAGGCTCCACAATAGCATCAGTTATAGCATCTGAGAACTCTGCACCTGTGAAATACATCACGCATGCAGCAGCAATGACAAAATGGCCAATGGTATAAATGACAGTTCTAATGATTGTTCCACGATTGGCTTCATACACTCTTTGAATGGGCGCATTAAATAGCATTACAGATTTTTTTATTCTTTCAATCATAATAAATGAATGGTAACAGACTTTTAAAAAAAAATTCTTAATTGAAGATAAAGAAATAAGCCTTTACCATTGCATCATGCCAAATATAGAAAAATTACTAAATGAACTAACCCTTGAAGAAAAAATCTTATTGCTAAGTGGGTTCGATGCATGGCACACGAACAAGGTTGAAAGATTGAATATCCCAAGTATAAAGATGTCAGATGGACCTAATGGGGTTAGAGGTAATGGTAATTCAGGTAAAGCCTCTGCTTGTTTTCCAAGCGCTATATCCCTTGGTTCAACTTGGAATATGAGCTTAATTAATCGTTTAGGTATTGAATTAGGTGAGGAAGCTAAAGCAAAGGATGTCGATGTTTTACTGGGACCGACAATAAATATTCATAGACACCCACTAGGTGGTAGGCATTTTGAGAGCTTCTCTGAAGATCCCTATCTTACTGGAAGAATTGCAGTTGATTATGTCGATGGGGTTCAATCCAAAAATGTTGCTGCTTGCTTAAAACACTTTGTTGGAAATGATACAGAGTATGAGAGATATACGGTGAGTTCTAATATCGATGAGAAAACACTGAGAGAAATTTATTTACTTCCTTTTGAAATGGCAATAAAACAAGCAAACGCAAAAGTTGTCATGAGTGCCTACAACCAGCTTAATAATATTTATTGTAGCTCTCATAAAGAGTTGTTAATCAATATTTTAAAACAGGAATGGGGATTTGATGGTTATGTTGTTAGTGACTGGGGCGCAGCACTAGAAACAGTTAAAAATGCTAATGGCGGGTTAGATCTTGAAATGCCAGGTCCTGCAAAAAGCTGGGGTAAATTGCTTCAAGATGAAGTAGACAAGAATTCAGTTTTAATAGAAGAGATTAATGACAAAGTAAAACGAATTCTTAATGTCGCAGCTTTTACAAAAAGATTCGATAGTCCTGAAATTAAATCAGAGAATAGTAATGATAATGAAGCACAACGCATCTTGCTCAGAGAGGCAGCTCAAGAAGGTATGGTGCTTTTAAAAAATGAAGAGCTTTTGCCGCTTAAAAATAATTTACGATCCTTGGGTGTTATTGGGCCTAATGCAAAAAGTGCTCAAATTATTGGTGGAGGTAGTGCCCATCTCCAATCTTATTATGAATCACACCCCCTGGAGGCATTGGAAAGCAAGATTGGGGATTCAGTTGATATTAAGTACTCCAAAGGCTGTCATACACATAAATATCTTCCAATATTTAATGCGGATCTAATTGAAGCTGGTTCAGATAAAAAAAATAAATTTCTAGTTGAATACTTTAATACTGCTAATGATGAAAAAAAACTTATATCTCAAGAATATGAACTAAGAAATAAGTTTTGGGCTCTTGAGGGGTTTGCTAAAGACATAATAGCTAAAAAAGAGAGACCTGATATTTTTGTAAAATTCTCTTGTACATATTCACCAGATATTACTGGTATACATGAATTCGAAATCTTTGCCATCGGAAAAAGTAAACTTTTAATAGATGGTAAGGAAATCATAGATAACTGGAGCAATACTGAACCAGGTGATGCATTTTTTGCACTTGGCACAGCTTCCAGGAGAGGAATGGCTAAATTGGAAGAAGCTAAAGAGTATCAGATAGAAATACAATATAAGTTTGAAGGCAACTTCCCTGCTATATACATTGGATGCAAGGCTCCAGATAAAGTGGACTTATTTAATGAAGCTATCCAAGTAGCAAAAGAAGTTGATCAGGTAATTATGGTCGTAGGGACTAATTCAGACTGGGAGACGGAGGGTAATGACAGAAATGACTTTAACCTCCCTTCTCAACAAAATGAATTAATTGATGCTGTTATTGGTGTTAACCCAAATACTATTCTTGTTCTGAATACCGGATCACCAATTAAAATGCCTTGGATTCATAAAGTTAAAAGTGTTATTCAAGCTTGGTATCCAGGTCAGGAGTTTGGAAATGCTCTCGCTAATATTATTACTGGAGATGTAAGCCCCTCAGGCAAATTACCCTCAACTTTTCCTATCAATATTGAAGATACCCCTGCTTTTTCTTCATACCCAGGACAAGATTTACAAATGTATTATGATGAGAAGCTTCTAGTTGGTTATAAATGGTATGAAAAGAAAGATATAAAAACACAATACCCTTTTGGTCATGGGCTGTCCTATACAAAATTTGAATACTTTAATCTCGTAATTGATGAGCTTAAAGATAATTTAATTTCATGTAAATTTACTATAAAAAATATTGGAGATGTTTCAGGTGCTGAAATTTCACAATGCTATGTGGAGCATACTGTTGAGGCTCCATCTGAGCCTTTAAAAAAACTTCAAGGGTTTGATAAAATCTTTCTAACCCCTCAAGAAGAAAAAGAAGTAGAAATTATATTAAATGCTAGAAGTTTTAGTGAATGGAGTCTTGATAAAAAAGAATGGGAAGTTAAACAAGGATCTTACAATATTCATATTGGAGCTTCTTCAAAAGATATTCGTCTGTCGAATCAGATTAATTTATAAATAGCTCGTTCATTTCTTCTTTAGATAGGTTTAATTGGATAGCTGCAATAGAACTATCAGTTTCCATAACAGTCCTTGGTCCAATGAGTGGAAATATTAAGGGAGATTTTTGAATTACATAAGCGAGAGCAACTTGAATTGGTTGAACATTTCTTGATTGCGCAATTTCAAAACATTTTTCTCTTCTTTTAAGGTTTTTTTCATCATGCCATACCCTTACCTCCTCTTCTAAAGATGGGTTTGAAAAATGCTCATTGGAAGTAACTTCTTTTTTCTTTATAAAAAATCCTCTTGCTTGGCTTGACCACGGAAAAAGCATAATTTTGTTGTCTGTAAGATAATTCAAGTACTTATCATTAGTGCCAACACATCCAGACCAGACGGGATCAATCATATCGGCGAGACTGAAATTATTACTTAAAACACTAAATGCTGCTTTGTTGTTGGATGCAGAATAGTTACGTGCCTCTGAAAAACGATCGAGCTCCCAATTTGAAGCCCCTAAAGATCCTATTAAACCTTCAGACCTGACTTCATTTAGCACATCCATAAACTCTGCTACAGGTATATCTGGATTATCCCTATGCAGGCAAAAGATATCTATTTTATTAATTTGTAAACGTTCTAAGGATTCTATGATCTGTGGCCTTATAAATTCAGGAGAGCATTCGGGAGTATGAGCGCCCTTCCCAAGCACTATAATTTCATCTTCAACTTTTCTTGATTTAATCCAATCCCCTAAATATTTATCACCTTTTCCATTATTGTAAATATATGCCGTATCAAAAATTCTTCCGCCTGATCCATAGAAGTGATCAAACATTGTAAATGCATGTAAAGCAGAGGTCTGGTTGTCACAACCTAATGCCAATCTAGAACCTAATTTATTAACTCCAATAAGCGGCGTTTCTTGTAATTTTGATTTTTGGATTAAGTAAAATCTTGATTTTGAGACTGGCGAATCTTCAAGCTGGCTAAAGGGACAGGCAATGTCTAATGATTTTCTCCATTTATCTAGCCAAAGCATATTGCTTTGCGAATCTAAGTGAGAAATATACTGAGACTCTAATTTATTAGTTAATATACATTCAGACGCATGATCAATTTCTCTAGTAAATAATCCCACTTCATCCTTAAAAGGAATTTCTTTATATAATTTTCCATCTTTATATATCTCTATTGATGAGTTTCCATCTTGGAATTGGCCACAATGCCATGGCTGACTAGCAACCAAATCAATGCTGCCATCAGAAATTTTTAAATTGTTAGAGTAATCTTCATCAATAGCGCATTTAATATGCGCCTCTATATTATCTGAGAAAATTAAGTGCGCTTCCGATTGAAGGTCAACACCAGTAGAATCAAGCCTTCCTTTAGCTTTGATGCTCTCTGGGTCAGCAAAAGACAAGCCATTAAGTTTTCCAGCGATCAGTTTCGCCATTGATAATGGGTAGCAACCAACATCAAGAATAGCTCCGCCCCCTAAATGTTGATTTCTTAATCTATGTGATTCTGGCAAGTCAGCAGAGAAGCCGAAAGAACTAGTTATTGTTATTTTGTTTTTTGTACTATCAAAATTGGAGAGATTATCAAGAATATTGAATGTTTGTGGATGCACCCTATACATGTAAGCTTCCATCAAGAACACTTCTGCTTCTTTGGCTAAATTTAATAAAACCATGCTTTCAAGATGATTTATTGTTATTGGTTTCTCACAAAGAATGTGTTTCTTATTCTTGATTGCTAATAATGTATATTCATAATGAGTGCTGTGAGGGGTTGCTATGTATACAGCGTCAATTTCTTCTGAGGCAATTAAATTATCTATATCTCTATATGACTTAATGTCGAATTTAGATGAAAAACTATTAAGCTTTTCATTACCCCTTCCAAAAACTCCAATCAATTCTGAGTATTGGCAGTATTTTATAGAATGTGCAAAAGCAGTAGCTATACTTCCAGTTCCAATAATACCCCAACGAATTTTAGACATCTAATGCTCTCCTATTTTCAATATCTTTAATTAATTTTTCATGGAAATTTTTATCTATAGGATAAAAATAAAGCAAAGCAAAGCTTATACATACTCCTATGAGAGGAATAATCGACATTAAATTTTTGAGTGCTTTTAATGTTTCTTCTGATTGTTCCTGGTTAGGTTCAAACCCAATACCTGTTAAGGCTATGCCCAATATAAATACAGCAATTCCAATTGCTCCTTTCTGGGCAAATGTCATAAATCCATAAAGAGAGGATTCAGTTCTAATACCAGACTTCCACTCACCATATTCAATAGTATCAGGAAGCATTGACCAAAAAAGTACCCCAGTTGCACCATTACCGAAACCAATAAAAACTAAAATATACAGCAATGTGTTTAGATCGCTTATTGGGTAATAGTAAAAGATAGAAAAGCCAATTAATAAAGCAATCATTGCTAGAAGCCAAGTGTTTTTCTTACCTATTTTTAATGCTGCATATGTCCAGAAAGGAACTGCAAATAAGGTTGCTCCATTAAGGGTTCCTAATATTAAACCTTGGTACTCATGTAACCCTAGGGCATATTTTGTAAAATATATAAGATTGTTATTGAACATTAAATATGTCGAAATCAATATTATGATTGCTGAGAAAACAATCCAGAAAGGATAATTTTTTGATACAGATCTTGCCACTTCCAAGAAAGTAGGTAGTTCCTTTTTGTTTGCCTTAAACCCCCTCTCCTCTACAAAATAAACTGTGATTTTTAAAATAAAGATAGCTATTAGGCCTGAAACTATTCCAAGATATATAAATCCTAGAGATTCTTCGCCTCCTCCAAAATATAAAACAACTGGAAAGCCTAGTGCAGAAATTGAAAAGGTTCCAAGGGCTGCCGAAAGCATTCTGGAGCTCGTAAGTATTGTTCTCTCATCGCTGTTATCTGTAATTCTTGCTGTTAAAGATGAGTATGGAACACTCACAACTGTAAAACAGGTTCTATGAATTATATTTACTACTAGTAAAAATATAATTAATGATGTTCCTTCAAATGGTGGAACCCATAATAAAAGAACAAATGATAATGCTAAAGGAATAGAGCCATAATGGATGTAAGGTCGATAACTTCCCATTTTAGATCTAGTTCGTTCTGCTAAGAACCCCATAAATGGATCTGTAAAAGCATCCCACATGATACCTAAACCATATATAAGGCCTGCTGCATAAGGCGAGATGCCGACAATATCAGTATAAAAATAAAGTAGATAGAGGCTAACACCACTCCAGTACAAACAGATTGCATAGTCGCCTACTCCATAAGCAGCACGAATCCTATTGCTAACTGTGCCTGTCATATATTAATTTATATAATAATTTATTTATCTAATGTATAGGAAAAAGGAATGTATTGCATACAAAAATATGTGAAACTATTTAAATGGATTATAGAGAAGGAATTGCTAAAAAAGATGGTGTAGAAATTATGTTTCGTGATTATGGAGCAGAGAGCTCAAAGCCAATTCTTATGGTTCATGGTCTAGGTGCACAACTTGTTCATTGGGCTCCTCACCTTATAGAATTTTTAGTAAGCAATAACTATAGGCCAATCACTTTTGATAATAGAGATTCAGGATTATCTTCAAGATTTAAAGAGAAACCATCACTGCAGCTAGGATACCTTCGTTACTTTTTAAGACTACCCATCAAGACTGAATATAACTTAAATGATATGGCTAAAGATGGTATTGATGTTTTGGATCATCTTGGTGTTGATAATGCTCATATTCTTGGAACATCCATGGGAGGGATGATAAGTCAGATCATTTGTGCTAAATATCCTGATAGAGTTCGTTCTTTTACTTTAATAGCATCTACTGCTTCTGTTCCTGGGCCTCTAAATGGTCCTACAAAAGAAGTTAGAACTATGATGCTTGAAAGATCACAACTAGAAAATCCAACTATGGAAGAAGTTTATCAACGTGAACTTAAATGGGTTGGTTTAATAGGCATGGAAAATAAAAAGATTGATACTCCTGAATTTAGAGAAGAGACTATAAATAACTATATTAGGGTCGAAGGAGTTAAAGATGGTTTTGGATATGCAAGACAGCTTTTTGCGATACTTTCTTCTAAGAATAGGTTAAGAAAAATACGATCTATAAAAGCAAAAACTCTCATCGTTCATGGTAAAAAAGATCCAGTAATAAATGTAAAAAATTCATATCTTATGAATAGCCTTATACCTAAAAGTGAACTGGTTGTAATTGATAATATGCGACATCTAATCGAAGAAGAAATATTAGATCAATTTAAAAACAAATTATTAGCGCATTTGACTCAAAGCTAGGTTTAATTTTCTAAAATTAAATTAGTAACATAATCTCCAATTGATAAACAGGACGTCACTCCAGGGCTCTCAATTCCCTGAATATTAATTAGGCCATTAATGCCATGATTTTTAGAGTCAAGAATAGAAAAATCCATCATATGCTCTTTTGCATTTTGTATTTTTGGTCGAATACCAACATAGTCTGGTTGGAGCTTATCTGGATTTAAGCCTGGCCAATAACTCTGGATGGAGTTTATAAAATGGTCCTTAAGGGAGTCATTAAAAGAATAATCTATCTCGTCAATCCAATCTATACTAGGCCCAAATCTTATTTGCCCTGCTATATCAAACCCAACATGCAAGCCTGAAGTAAATTCATCTGAGACTGGGTAGACTAGTGTTTTAAATGGATGATCGCCTGTATATTTAAAATAATGCCCCTTTGCATAATTTATTGGGTATATATGTCTTGAATGCAGTGGCTTAATATTCTTTGAGACCATCTCAGAGGATATGCCAGCAGAGTTAATGAGATTTTTAGAATAGACAGTAAAGTCTTTTCCGTCATTACATTTAATTTCAAAAAGGTTATCTTTTTGTGTTGCTTTTAAGAATGCGGTATTTAACGAAACCAAGCCTCCATTATGTTGAATGTCGCCCTCTAAGGAGGTTATTAATTCAGGCACATCGATAATGCCGGTATTTGGTGAAAAAATACCCCCCTCTGTTATTAATTCAGGGTAAAGCGAATTAGTTTTATCTTTTTGGCAAAGTTCTAAATTAACTCCATTGATAATACCTTGATCATAAATATCTTTAAGTCTTTTTAGCTCTGAGGGTTTTGAGGCAATAATATATTTACCTATTTTTTTATGATTTATATTTTTGTTTTTAGCATATTCATATAAGAGCTTATTGCCACTAATACAGAATTTTGTTTTAAGTGATGATTGCGGATAGTACATGCCGGCATGAATCACTCCTGAATTTCTAGATGAAATACCCTCTCCCGTTCTAGACTCTTTTTCAATTACGGCTACTGACATGCCTTTTTCGCTTGAGTACTTGGCTATAGATAAGCCAATTACGCCAGCTCCAATAATAACTAAATCAAAGATAATTAAACTCCTTTAAAAAATATTTTATTTTTGAAAAAGCCTTCCCTCAACTATTGTTCCTTCAACATTAATTTGATCTATTCTAAGAGGATCAATTGAGAGCGGATTTTCTGAGAGGATAGTAAAATTTGCAAACTTCCCAGGAGTTATAGACCCATAATTATCCTCAATCCCTAAAGTGTATGCTGAGTTTAAGGTAACTCCTTTGAGAGCTGTTATAGCAGATATTCTTTGATTGGGGCCAGCCACTTCATCTGCATAATTTACTCTATTAACTGCTGAGTGCATAAGAACTAATGGAGATGCAGGCGCCATTGGCATGTCTGAATGAAGTGATAAGACTATGCCTGCTCTATTTACATCACCTAATCTTACCATCTGTTGTGATCTTTCATATCCAACCCCTTTTCTGCTATATAAATCAGACAGAACAGGAACATAATATGGATTTGCACTAACAATTACACCAAGTCTTTTCATTCTTTCTATTTGATCAAATGCTGAGTAGCCAAAATGGACTACAGTGGTTCTATGGTCTTTTCTAGGATTACGCTGCATGTTTTCATCTAAGACATCTAAAAGCCTATCAAGACCAGCATCTCCATTTTGATGAACATGAATTTGATATCCTGCATCCCAAAACAGTCTAAAAGCATCTTTAAAAATATCATTCTCCATTAGCCACGCACCTTGATGACCATCGAGATAACCATCTCTTAAAACCATATTCTGTGAATACATGGCGCCATCGGTAAAGAGCTTGATATGATTTGGTAGAAATTCTACTTTGCCCTGACCCCAGGATAACTGTTTCTTGGTTTCTTCTAAGAGGTTTAAAATATCAGTATGTTCTAGCATATATAGAGCGCTTGGAATATATAGTGATCTAAAAGGAGTCTCTTTATCACCAAAAACAAAATTTTTAGCTTTCTGTATATTCTTATCATGCATTGATCCTGGATTGGCAATCAAAGTAATACCATTTTGGTGTATATATTTTTCTGTTATTTTAAGGCCAGCAATTATTCTTTGGGGGGCGGCAATATATTTCATCACTTTGGGCATTACAGCAATTAACCCTCTTTCGGCAAAATGACCTTCTTTAAAACTAGCTAAATTTTTTTCTTCTTTGTTTAAATGACCCAAATCTTTTTCAGTAATACCAAACAAATTTAAAGCACTAGAGTTCATGATAAATTCATGAAACGATCTATGTATTATCAGAATTGGTCTGTCTTTGGATATAAGATCAAGATCCTGCCTTGTTAGCTTGCCATGAAAGTAATGATGAAATCCCCAGCTCACTAATAGCTCCTCAGCATCACTCATATTATTCTCAATAGTAGACAGTCTCTTCAAATAACCATCTCTATCCCTAACTCCTGCACTTTTTTTATGAGGCACATCCCAGTCATCTATAGCAACAATTTCAGAGTTCATTGTTATGCCAGCAAGTAACGGATGAATATGATGTTCAATAAAACCAGGGACGATAATATTATTTTCATGGGAAGTATCTACTCTAATATCAGGAAATTCTTTAGATAATTTATCTTTTGATCCAACTGAATGAATTCTGTCTCCCTTTATAAAAATTGCATCTATATTCTGATAACGATCATCTAAAGTTATTATTTCTTTAGCGACAACGATTCTGTCTGTTGAGTTTATGGAAAATAGATTAAGAGAAAGCAGAACTGTAAAAAGTATAAAAAATTTCATCTTTTAATTCTGCCACATGAAATGATGTAAGCGAAATATTGTATTTATCCAGATATCATTAAATTAGGACTACCCTGACATTCATTAATGACTGATTCTTTTTTTCTTCTCGGATAGCCCTTTTTTGCATCTAATTTATTCACGTAATCTACACATTCATCAATATTGGTAAAAGGTGGTTTAAGAGTATTCTCACTAGACGCTCCATCACATCCAATAATCCCAAAAATTAAAAATATTGATAAGATTTTATACACAAGTGTTCATCTTTTTTTAAATACTTAAATCTTCAAGATTATAGTCTTTAAGGTCCTTTCGAGATTGCTCATTCCATTCAAAAGATGAGCCAGAATCTTTAAAGGGTTGGTATGAATATGCTGCCTCTGAAGGATATTTTTGCTTTCTTGCTTCAATTGCATAACCCATTGCTCTTGATCGTCTTTCAATAACCTTTTCATCAAAAACTTGAGATTCGCTATGGATTCCTCCACCCTTGGTACCCAAAACAGAGGATCTTTTATGAAATCCAAAGTTAACTGTTATACGAGGCTCGAATCCACAATTTGGAAAAGATCCATGAAGTATTTGTCTATTACAAATTACTACATCACCTGGATTACATACTATAGGTACAGCTCCTTCTAGGCGCTCACTTCCTGTTTCTTCTACAAGCTTCTTGATATCAATCTTGCCTGTTTTATGAGTTCCGGGCATCACCCAAACTCCATTAACAGCTGTGCTTCCGTATGCCTGAGCCATAAAATTAAAGCCATGTATATCTTCATTAAAATTTTCATTATCCCAATGGGTTACTCCGTCTTGATGCCATGAGACTGCAGCACCGACACCGGGTTCTTTTATAAATAATGCCTCATTGAATGGCGCAAAATCTTTGCCATTGATTGATTCAGCTACACGTAAAATATTAGGGTTTGCGTAGGTTCGAAGGCATGCATCAGAAAATTGTAAAGAGCCAAGCAGTATTAAGGGCACTGCCATAGGAGCATCTTCCTTTGCTTCTGGTTCAAACATTTTGATTTGATGCCTTCCATTTGCAAGCTCAGTTCCTCCGAGTGGATCTCCAAGGGGTTTTGACCACAATAATGTAAGAGACTTTGAGTCTGCATTCATGGCTGGCTCGCCAGTTGCGGTAATTGTGCTTTCAGGGCCTGTTGGAAATTTGGATCGTAATTCTTTTATATCATCTTTGATATCTCTTACTTCCTCATCACTTAATGCTCCTTCAAATATATAGAAGCCATATTTTGAATAAGCCTGTCGTATATTGCTTGCAAGACTTCCATCGTTTTCAAAAGAGATGGGACCACGATTCTTTAAATTAAGCGCTCTCTTTTCTCCTTCAAGTAAATAATTCTTCATAGCCTCAGCATCATTTCCATAATATGCAGCACATGCTTCTATAGATTTAGATGAATCAATCATTAAAACTCTCCTTAGTATTCAAATAATTTAGTCTTTAATAACCAATGAATATTCTAATAAAGACTACCGGCAATAGCAAAGCAAGAAATAATATAAAAAGAAATTTCCACTTAGTCATATCCATCAATATAAATTAAAAGGAGTAAAAAATATAGAGACAATAACCAGGGTTGATCATTGCCTCTATTGAATTTCAATCACAGGGGGAATGGATTGAACAACTAATATAAATACTATTAGTAACAGTAATGTGAGATACAAGTGAAGAATTGTAATATTTATGAAAATAAATATTACTGCAAATAATTCCCTCTTCTATAGCAATGGATGTAAGGTCTTAAGAATGTTGAGCCTCAAGTATTGCCTTGGAGTTATTTATTAATGGTAAAACTAATAAATTAATAATTGAATAAATCAATACGCTTATTGCAATTGATGCTAATGAAATTTCAAGATAGGCATACATGCCTATTAAGAAGCACAAGGCTAGTCTAACTATTTCTATTTTTGTTATCTCTTTTCCATCAAACCACATGGTCGTGCAATACATAGTAAATGTCATCATGCTTATGGTGACCCATAGCTGAAGATAATTTAAGTAACCACTTTGTATAAAAGCTAAAAAAATGTAAGTTATAAATAAATACTGAAAAAGAGCATAGGCTTTATGACGTTTACTGATAACAGGATCATACTTTTTAAATGTTACAGGGTTGAAATTATCCTTGCTTGTTTTTACAGGAAGACTTTCAGGAGTCCAGCTTGTTCTAGCAAACGGAGCGTAAAGCTTATCTTTCCATTTTTTTGATAACCACATTTCTTTTGCTATTTTGACGTAAACATGAAGATTTGCCCAAATAGGATTGAAAGTATTTAATGTGCTTCTTATTCCATATATGCAAGCTTCATTATCGTCTTCCACCTTATGAGTGCCAAACATCCTGTCCCAAATAATAAAGACTCCACCATAATTCTTATCAATATATTGTTCATTTTGAGCATGATGAACTCTATGATTTGAAGCAGTCACAAAATAGTTTTCATACCAACCAAGTTTAGGAATATGCTCGCTGTGAACCCAAAACTGATAGACAAGATTTAATGAAGCAACACTTACAAATACATACGAAGGTATTCCAATAAGAAACATAGGTATATAAAAAACCCAACTCACAAATGCACCAGTACCTGTTTGTCTCAAAGCAGTACTGAGATTGTAGTCCTCGCTTTGATGATGTGCTGCATGAGATGCCCAGAAAATCTGACGCTCATGACTAATTCGATGAAACCAGTAGTAAAAAAAATCATAAATAACAAATGCAAAAATCCAAGTAAAAGCTGACGATGCATCCATTCGCCATAATGCAAATTTAGATTCTGCTATATAAAAAACATAACCTGCTGCACCAATAATAATTAATTTATTTGCAGTTCGCAGCGTTCCCATAAATAAATTACTGATAGCATCATTTAATCTATAGGTATTCTTCTTTATTGCTATTCCATATACCAATTCTATTAAAAGAGCTAATAAGAAAAAGGGAACTGCATAGGTAATATAATCCATGATTTATATTAACTTATTTAAAGAGAATTTTTAATACAGCAGGTTTGAAATCTTTCAAACCTGCATGAAATTTAAGTTATATAAGCTTTAGTTTTTAATCAGCGAAGTCTAATCCTTTTGCTAATTGAACTTCCCTTTTGTTTGGGTTCACAGACTCTCTAAATGGAACATCTACAATTTCACCGTCAACTGGAACTCCAGGTGATTCAGAAAACTCATCAGGCAACCTGACTAATAATTTTGTTCCAACCTCTGATGAGGTCCACGGTACCCATGCAAGAGCAATATTTGTACCCAGTTCAGGAGACCACCAAGGAGAAGTAACATAACCCATGTCATTTCCATCGGTATCTGCTATTAGCCAAAAATCAGGAGCATAGTCTGTTATTTCTTTTCCTCCAAGAGTTATTCCAACCATTCTCATTTTAAATGGTGGCGTTCCCTGGTCGATCATAGTGCGTTGTTTTTCAAGCGCCTCTTTACCAATATAATCTGCAGATTTATTACGAGGCACTTGGTAGGCCAGGTTAACCTGAAAGGGTGAAGTTTCATGATCTAAGTCTTGCCCCCAAGATAAAATACCGGCAGCAATTCTTCGATGGTGAGCTGGAGCAATTACCATTAAACCAAATTCCTCACCCCCCTCAAGAACTGCATTCCATACTTTTTCTGCATTCTGATGAGCATCGCGGACATAAATTTCATATCCCTTCTCTCCAGTGAACCCTGTTTGGCTAATAACAACATCTGCACCACCAATTTGAGTTTCCATAATTCCATAATAAGGAACATCTCTAAGCTCTTCACCAGCTAATTTAGCCATAAGATCTTCTGAAAGAGGCCCTTGAATCTGGACAGGGCATACATCAATCTCATCAATAATTACATCATATTTTTTAGTAACATTGACGCCTTGCAACCATAGCAATAAATCACTATCTGAAATTGAAAACCAAAATTCATCATCTGTTAATCTTAATAAAACAGGGTCATTAAGAACTCCGCCTTTGTCGTTACACAAAATTGCATATTTACCATTTCCTGGTTCAATCTTCGTTGCATCACGAGTAATAACGTAATCAGTAAAAGCTTCTGCATCAGGTCCTTTTACTCTTATCTGTCTTTCAACAGCAACATTCCACATAGTTACTCGATTCACTAATGCCTCATACTCAACCATAGCACCGCCATCTTCAGGTTTTACATAACCTCTTGGGTGATAAATACGATTGTAAACAGTTGCTCTCCAGCAACCAGCTTCATGAGAAAGATGCCAAAAAGGTGACTTCCTAACTCGAGTTGAAATCAACATCTGAACAGGCGTTCGGCCGCTCTGTCTAAGGTTATAAGGTACTACGCGATCGCTTTGATCAACACTAGGGTGATTTGGATTGGTCATATTAAGTTCCCCCCGAAATTTAAAGTTATGACTACTTAATGTATATAATTTACATAAGCGTTTTTAATAAATTTACGCCTTTTTTTTAATTTTGTAAATCAAAATTTATGGGGTTTAAATAATATTATAGAAAGTATTTATCCGAGTAAAAAACTGAGGTTAAAAATTAGTTATTTAATGGTTATCTAAATAATCTTTTACTGCAATTTTGTCAGCTTTCATGTCTGATCTAAAGGCATTAAAAAGTTTCTGTTTATGATTAGGCATTAATCCCTGAGACATATTTTTAATCTGCTGATAAAACCATGCCATTGCACCAAATGCATTAATTACCTTAATTATAGTAAACGGACTGGAAGGAGAAAGGATTGAAGGTCCCAGTGAAAGAGTTTTTTCAAGACTTGGTAATTCTTTCAGCTCACCTGCTATCATTTTTTTGACACAGTAAGGGTCTGCACATAATGGTCTTCCTATTCCAACTATTTGGCAAATATTACTTTTTAAAGCGTCTTCGATACCATCCTTAGTTCTAAATCCTCCTGTAACCATTAATGGCAAAGAAACTGCCTTTCTGATGTCCTGGGCGTATTCAAGAAAATAAGCTTCCCTAGCAACAGTGCTTTCTTTTCTTTTTTCATTTCTTTTAGGGTTAATACTTAGATCATCAACACCTATTAGTTTGGGTTGTTCGTATGTACCTCCTGAAATTTCTATAATATCCACGCCTTCATTTTCAAGCATCTGTGCAACTTGAATAGATTCACTAGCTGTAAACCCACCTTTTTGAAAATCTGCAGAATTTAGTTTTACTGAAATAGGGAAATCTGTTCCCACCTCTTCTCTGCATCTCTTAATAATTTCTAAATGAATTCTAGCTCTATTTTGAATATTTCCACCCCATGCATCAGTTCTATTATTGATATCAGGTGATAAAAACTCTGATAAAAGATAACCATGTGCAGAGTGAAATTGAACGCCAGTAAAGCCTGCTTCTCTAGCAATTTTTGCAGTGAAAACAAACCTTTCTATAACATCTAAAATATCCTCTTCAGTCATAGGGGTTGGGATGCCGTAATTCTTTCCAGGAATTTTTAAACCAATATCTGAGGGCGCTAAAGGTGAGGAATTTATTTCACCAGGAGTTTGTCTGCCAGCATGTGAGATTTGCATCCATAGCTGAGTATTATTTTTTGTTCCAGCTGCAGACCATGCCTTTAAATCATCTAATTGTTCTTTATAGTTATTTGAATCTATAACTACATTTGCTGGCCCTTCTATATTTCGACGATCAATTTGAACATTGCCGGTTAATAAGATGCCAATATCACCATCTGCCCATCTCTCATATAAATTGACATGTCCTTGATGCGCCAAATTGTTGCCTTTAGCAATTCGTTCAGTCATCGCTGCTTTGCAAATACGATTTTTAATTACTTGCCCACATGGCAATACAAAGGATTCGTTAATTATATTAGACATTGATTACTCCCTAAAGATAAGGAGTATAGCTTAACAGAAGAAGATGGTGGGCCCGGTAGGACTCGAACCTACGACCAATGGATTATGAGTCCACTGCTCTAACCAACTGAGCTACAGGCCCCTTGTTAAATCAACATTTGCAAGCATTTCTCTAAAAAAGGTGTGTCAAAAAACTTAGCACACTCCGACACACTTGCTTTATAACAATTGCTACTACAAAGAGAAGAGAATTTTACACTATTTAAGTGTGCGTATGAAAGAAAAAAGTAATAGATAGTAATGCAAAATTGTTTAAGCGAAGCAGAAACAACAACTAAGTTTCTGTAAAAAAGTTATGCATGAAAAACAAATGTTACAGACTTGGCACTAACGAAGCAGAGCTGCGAAAGGCAACTGCTTTAGCAAAAAAAAATAGGTTGCTTAAGTTAACTAATAAACTATAAATCAAGTGATTTTAAAATCTCATCAAATGATACAAGTTTAAAATTTTGTCTTTTAACTTTTAACTTCCCATCATTGGTCCCATCCTGAGCAACAAATAAACCTCTTTTGAAATCATTGTTTAAATTGAAATTAATTGCAGAGATGCCATCTGTGTCTGTCACGCCATCAATTTCTTTAAAATGGCCGATTTTAAAACTACCAATATATTTATAAGGTGACAGTCGATCATATAAATTAAATGTATCATCACCTTGAGATGAAACGATAACATAGCCTTCTTTTTCGGATGTTTTATAAATAGTTACGCCTTCAGGATCGCCGTTTATATAACCAGATCTATTATCAATAACGATGGGTGAAGAAAAGTCTAATTCATCATCAATATTATATGCTCTTAAAATCCCCCTATCCTGTTCTTCTGATATAAAAAGAGTTCTATTCTCATCATCATATACACAGCCCTCAGATTGAATTGCATTACCATTTTTAAAAGTAGTAAGAAGTGTAAGGCCTAGTGAACTATAGCTCCAAAGTTCAATCTCAGAGCTTCCATCAGCAGTTAAAAATGCTATAAGACCGAATGTCTTATCATAACCACCACAAACTCCATAAACCTCAACATCTGACTTTGCTCTTATATAGGGTTTCTTTGGAAGATTAAAATTATTATTATCAATAGCAAGATTCATATTAGTATCAGAAAATGCCCATATATCAAGAGAATTTAAAGTTCTATTTGAGGCAAAAATAAATGAATAAGGTCCAAGATCAAGACCATCGTCATCAGTTATATTGATTGTTCTAGTATCAATATTATTGATATTACCAAGCTCGGTGTAGTTAACTTTTTCTCCATTAAGATTATATGTATAAACACCACTCCTTTTGTCAGTGCCAAAAATTAATGATTTTGATGGATTTGATTTATTAAACCAGATAGCAGGATCGTCTGCAGCATCTCCCTTGGATACAACTTGAGGTGTTTCGTAACTTGGTTTTACAACTTGTATATCCTTGTCGATAAAACTAGCTGAAAACATATTGAAAGAAAATAATATTAAGGTGATTAGTGAATAAAATTTCATGCTTATATTTAATATTACAAAGGGCCAAGTGACCCTTTGTACTTTTAATTAGTTTATCTATAGATTATATCTTATCCCTACGCTATATGTGGTTCCGTACTCATCATATTGTGAAAGACGATCAGAGTAGCCCCAGTAATAAAATTCTGGTTCATCCGTAATATTTGAAATTTCAAATTTTATACTTAGATTATCAGAATATTTATATTTGATATTAAAGTCTAATTGTGCATGATCATCTGTGTACCTAATATTAGATACTGATAAGTCTTCTTGAACAGATGAGGAGTCACCTTCATCAGCCAGATAGTCTAAATATGGGCTTCTTGATACGTAAGAAAGTCTTGCATCAATCTTATCTTTGTTGTATCCAATAGATAGATTTTTTGATGTTTCAGAGAGTTTTCTAAATGGGAAAGTAACATTTCCATTGTCTGTTTCTAAAGTGCTTTCACCATCAGTTAGGGTTAGGTTTGCTGAAATAAATAAACCATTAAAAGGCTCAGGAAATATTGTAAACTCATTAAAAAAGTTTAACTCAAATCCTGAAACATCTGAGTCGCCTGAATTAACAAACGTCTCTAATTCACTAAAGTTAATATTATTAAATACACCAGATGTGACTAAGGGATAAATAGCATTTTCAATATCTTTTTTAAAGTAGCCTATAGAAGCAGATCTAGTTTCACCATAATACTCTAATGAAAGATCATAATTGCTTGACTCATAAGGATCTAAGTCTGGATTACCCATTGAACCTTTAAATAGATTGTCATCTTCTCTTTCAAACTCGGAGACTGTATTTGATTCACTGAAACCTGGCCTTGCTAGAGATCTTGTAATTGCTGCTCTTACAATAAGATCATCTGATAAGAAATATTTGATATTAAAACTAGGAGCAAGAAAACTATAATCTTTATTTGCATTCACTTTAGCAAAATTATCAGCTTCGTTGTATCCAACTGTAGAAAAAGATGTGTCCTCATATCTTACTCCTGCTGTAACAATAGCTTTATCATACTCAAGAGTTCCCATTACATAGAACGCAAGAATATCTTCTTCAGTTGTATAATCTTTTTTTAGCTGACCTCTTTCATAGGGTCCAAAAGAGCCTTGAAGTGGGTACAACATTTCAGCATCAGCCATTGGCCCCATTGATTGGCCAGCAAATGGCCAACTAAATGGAATTCTAGCCCCAAAAAATGCTTGATTCTGTGGAATAGTTTCGTCATCCCATTCAAAATATTCATTATCTCTTTCTTTTTCTCTAGAGCTATATTTGAAACCAAATTTTACATCTGTAGGTCTGCTAAGAAGCGTGAACCCATCTTTAGTAAAGTCTACCTTAAAAGCAACTTCTGTATCTTGTATTAAATCATCTTCTTCCTCAAAAGCATCAATACCTATACCTGTGCTCCAAAGAGCTTCGCCGGCCGGAGTAAACGATATTCCTACTTTTTGTGGATCATTGAAGAAAAAAGTTCCACAAGGCTCACATTTAAGTTTGTCGCTTCTAAATTTAACATCAACATTATCAGTATCATCTTGTTCTGCAAAAGAATGACTGAATTGAGCTTCTGTAAACCAACCATTAAGTTCAGTTTCAATTCCTACAATATATGTTTCAATTTTTCTTACTTCAATTCTTTTTCTTGTTTCTGCATCTCTTCTAATTTGAGATATGGTTGCTGATGAGTCATTTATCTCACTAAATTTTAACTTACCATACTCGTCTTTATACCTAAGTTCATCGTCTGTATATTCATTAATAAGAATATTGGCATAAACAACCGTATCGTTTGCTAATACAGCATCAAAATCATAGGTTAGGCCAAATCTTTCTCTTGTAAGGTCGTAGTAACGCATTTCCCAGTCATCACCTAATGTTTTGTTACCATTTTCAACTTCCCACCCTGGAAAACCAGTTTCATTGTTATATGAAACAATTTGCTTGCTTGCATAAGTGATTCCTAGAATATGACCCATAGTGTCATTTATCTTATTACCATAAGTTAGTGCAAACTTTGGATTATCTGAGTTTTTTGATTGCTCATTATATGAAGTGTCATATTTAAATTTTAAGAGTTTCTTTTTTAATGTTGATGCTCTTTTGGTGTTAAATTCAATTCGACCACCTATAGCATCAGCATCCATATCAGGAGTTAATGACTTGTAAACTTCGATGGAATCTAGAAGTTCAGTTGGCAAGCCATCTAACATTACCTTTCTTCCACCCTCAGGAGCTGGGATTAGTGCACCATTGACTGCGATAGAGTTTAAGTCACCAGACATACCTCTGATGCTGACATACCTGCCTTCTCCCTGATCATTTTCTACTGAAATACCAGAAAGTCTTCTAATAGCTTCTGCAGCAGTAGTGTCTGGGAAATCACCCAATGCATCTGAATCAACAACAGAAACGATGGAGTTTGATTTTCTTTGCTTTTCAATTGCAGATATCAAACTTGCAAGAGTCCCAACAACTACAACCTCTTCAACGTCTTCAACATTTGAAGTCGTTTGAGCGATAACTGGAGTTGCAATAAAAAGTAATATAAAAATAATACTCATCATGTTTTTCATTTTTTTAGTCCTTATATATAAATATGAACACAACTTAATATCTGTCTATGACAAAACTGTCGAATTTAAAAAACTTTATGTAACAAATTGTGACTAATTTATCTAGTAAGTTACAAATTTGTTACAAGCGTTTAACCTGATGCTTGAGTGTGTTGATCTCAGTCATATAAGTTATTATTACAAGATGATTAACCTTAATAACATCGAGCACTTTGCTCAAGGCGGCAATAGGCGATGCTTTGTTCACCCTTTAAAAAAAGATAGATGTCTTAAGGTTTCTTTTGAAGGCCAATCAGAAAAAGTAAAAAAAAATGCAGCTTGGTATAAAAAATTTAGGTCTGCGGAAAGCTTTGATGACAACCTCAGAGAACAATCTGCTTATCAACAAAGATCTCTTAAGAATAATAATCCAAATAAATGGAAGCATTTAGCTAGGTGGTACGGAATGGTTGAAACATCTATAGGGCCAGCATCAGAAACAGAATTAGTCCTAGATAAAAATCAAAATATCGCAATCACACTTGAGAAATATTTGTTTACATTTGGTATGACAGATGAAATAAAGAAGGCTCTAGGTGATTTTGAATCCTGGCTAAGATCTAGTTTAGTTTTAACAAAAAACATCATTCCACATAATATAGTTGTGGGCTATGAAGACAATTTAATCGTTCTTAAGATTATTGACGGTCTTGGATCATCGTCGTTTGTTCCGCTTCCTGAGATAAGTGATTTCTTTGCAAAAAGATATATAGAAAGACGAATCCAATTGATGTGGTCAAGAATCAACTGGGATTTATCAGGAAGAAAAGGGAGCTGGAAGTAAACTTACTCGTCTAAAAAGCTTTTCAAATGACTTGATCTACTTGGGTGTCTAAGTTTTCTTAAAGCCTTTGCTTCTATCTGTCTTATTCTTTCTCTAGTAACATCAAACTGTTTCCCTACTTCTTCAAGAGTATGATCAGTATTCATACCAATACCAAACCTCATTCTTAATACTTTAGCTTCTCTTGCTGTAAGAGATCCCAAGACATCATCTGTTGCAAAATGCAGGCTGTCTTCTGTTGCATTTTCAAGCGGAGACTCTATAACAGTATCTTCAATAAAATCACCTAAGCTGGAATCTTCATCATCACCGATAGGTGTTTCAGTTGAAATTGGCTCTTTTGCAATCTTAAGAACTTTTCTTACTTTGTCTTCAGGCATATCAAGCTCTTTACTTAACTCTTCTGGTGTTGGCTCTCTTCCCATATCCTGCATCATCTGGCGAGATACTCTATTTAGTTTATTAATAGTCTCAATCATATGAACTGGTATTCTGATTGTTCTTGCCTGGTCAGCAATAGATCTTGTTATGGCCTGTCTGATCCACCAAGTTGCGTAAGTAGAGAATTTATAACCTCTTCTATACTCAAACTTATCTACAGCTTTCATAAGACCTATATTCCCCTCTTGGATTAAGTCCAGGAACTGAAGACCTCTGTTGGTATATTTTTTAGCAATAGATATAACTAACCTTAAATTAGCTTCAACCATGTCTTTTTTAGCACGTCTCATTTTGGTTTCACCCATAGACATATTTCTATTAATCTCTTTAATTTCTTTAACACTAAGGCCAACTCTAGTCTCAAGTTCAATAATATCTTTCTGTGCAATAACCACATCTTGTTTAACTTTTTCTATAAGATCTTTTTTGTATTTTTTCTCTTTCATCAAAGAATCAACCCATCTAACTTTTGTTAAGTTGTCTGAATACATAGCTAAGAAATCCTTTCTAGGCATACGAGCATTTCTTACTAACTGCTCTTGAATAAATTTTTCTTTATCTCTGATCATTGCCAATCCTTCTCTAGCAATGGATGCAATGTCATCAAACATTCTTGGACTAAATTTTAGGAATTGGAAAATTTCTCCAACTTTCTTAAATTCGGCATTTGCTTCTTTAGAATGACGCCCTTTTGATTCAATAACCTTTAATGTTTTGTTATATTGTCTTTTAAGGTTAGTCATCCTTCTTTGGACTTCGACCATATCCGGACCTGATGGAGTCTCGTCATCTGACTCTTCTGCAGCAGCAGCTTCATCTTTTGCTCTTTGACTTCCTGGTCCTGCAGATGGAACCTCTTCCATTTCTTCAAGGAACCCAGTTAAAAAATCATTAGTTTTCTTTTCGCCATCTTTTACCATTTGATGATAATCGATTACGAACTCTACAGTTTTGGGGTAAACAACACTTGCGGCAAGAAGATCTCTCATCCCTTCTTCAATTCTTTTAGCAATTTCTATTTCACCTTCACGAGTTAGGAGATCAACTGTTCCCATCTCACGCATATACATTCTTACAGGGTCTGTAGTTCTTCCAGTCTCATTTTCTACAGCAGCAAGAGCTTCTGCAGCTTGCTCAAGAGCAATATCATCAGACTCTTCTGAGTTTGCCAATAATAAGTCATCTGCATCAGGTGCAGTTTCGTGAACTTGGAGACCTAAATCATTAATCATTCCAATGATTTCATCAACCTGATCTGGATCAGAAATATCCTCAGGAAGATGATCATTAACATCTGCATAAGTTAAATAGCCCTGCTCTCTTCCTTTCTCTATGAGTTCAGCTATTTTTGAACCTTTTTTACTTAATTTATCCACGAATTCTTGTACTCCAAATATGTTTACTCTATGTAGTGATTAAATCTATAAATTCAATCTATTTAGAGCTTAAATTTTTTAATAAAATCTGGTCTTCTTCTGTCATGGAAGCTTTTTTGAGAATATGTTGTTGTAATTCCCTTTTTTCTGCAGATGTTATTTCTTGCATATTATACTTTTCTTTTAAGATTTCCTCTCTATCTTTTTCAGTTTTTGATATTAGGCTAATACAATCCTCAATCATTGCTTTTGCATCATCAGCTGAAAGCTTAATTTCTGATACTAGAGCTTCACCAAATAAGTTTTTTATTTTTTCATTTTCTATTTTTTCAAACAGTATGGATGGAACTGCTTCTGGATTATCTTTATAAAAATTTCTCACATCATTTAAGAATAAAAATCTAGAATCCTTTCTTATCAAATCAAATACTCTATCTTTGGCTAACTTGGGGTGCTGGATAAGAGCTGTAAAGACTCCAAGTACAGATTTTCTTATAACCGAATTGGGGGTCTTTTTTACCTCTTCTTTTTGTAAAGATTTATTGGGTTGATATCTGTCCTCTCCAGATAGCAGCTTACTAAAATCTAAATCGCATATATTACTAATCTCACTCGTATATGCTTCTTTAAGTGTTGGATTGGCTATTTTGTTTACTAAGGGTTTTGCAAACTGAGCAACCATAGACCTTCCTTCAATAGAAGATAAGTCATCATGGTCTTTAATAGATTGTAAAAAATAATCTGAGAAAGATGTTGCTTCAGTCGCCAGTTTAACAAAAGCATCTTTGCCATTTTCTTTGATATAGCTATCTGGGTCATCTCCAGGTTTTAAAAATATAAAACTCATTCTGATATCTTCTCTAAGAAGAGGAAGAGCATTTTCTACAGCTCTCCAGGAAGCTTTTTGTCCAGCCTCATCTCCATCAAAGACTATGTAAATAACGTTGGTATAACTAAGAATTTTTCTGAGTTGCTCTTGAGTGAATGCTGTCCCTGAAGAAGCTACTGCATTTTTTATGCCGTGCTGATGTAATCCAATAACATCCATATAGCCTTCAACCAAAAACAAGGATTGCGGTCTTTTCTCAAGCAATCTTGCTTCATAAAGCCCATATAATTCATATTTCTTCTTATATGTTTTGGTTTCTGGTGAGTTCAGGTATTTAGCTTGGTCTTTTTTATCTTGCAGAAGTCTTCCACCAAAGGCTATGTGCTCACCTTTAATATTTCTAATTGGAAACATAAGTCTGTCTCTGAAACGATCATACATTTCTCCATTATCATTTGATCCAAATAATCCCGAATCCTCAAGATCAGATTTCTCATACTTTGGCGAAAGTATAGAATGCAGAGATGGATTTCTTTCTACGGAATATCCTAACTCAAAAAATTTAGCAGTCTCACCGCTAATACCTCTGGCTTTTAAATATTCAATAGTCGCTTTACCTAAAGGCGACTTTAGCTGTTCTATGAAAATTTCAACGGCTCGAGAATTAATATTAAGAGCATCGGACACATCTACCGGCTTTTCTTGCTGAGGAACTTCCATTCCCACATAAGATGCAAGCAATTCAATAGCCTCCATGAAATCAAGGCCGTCATGTTTTCTCAAAAAGTGAATTGCGTTACCGGACTCCTTGCAACCAAAACAATGGTAGGTGCCTGTATCCTCATAGATCTTGAAAGACCCAGTTCTTTCATCTCCAGAACCATGAAATGGACACTTTGCCCAATAAGCTCCACCTCTTCTCTCAAGTTGAAGTCTTCTTCCTATAATATCTACTATATTGACAGAAGTTATCAGTCGATCAATAAAGCTTGAAGGTATGGACATAATTATTTATTAAACCAGTGATCTATTAAAATCTTAGCTGCATGTGCATCAATGAGATCAGTCTTAAGATCTGCAAGGTTTTGTCTTGCTTCAAAACTAGTAAGCCTTTCATCAACATATTCACATGGAACCTTTGTTACCTTTCCTAATTTCTTAAAAAAGATATCTACTTTTTCCATGATATCACTATCGGTACCATCCATATTAAGAGGTTTGCCAACTAGAAGTAAGTCTGGCTTCCACTCATTAATAATAGAAGAAATTTTTACCCAATTCACAGCATTATTTTTATTAAAAATAATTTCTAACGGGGATGACGTTTTTGTTTTTGTTTGCCCAACAGCAATGCCTATTTTTTTTGTTCCAAAATCAAAAGATACTATTTGCATTATTCTGTTGAAAAGTTCCAATCTCTAACTATTTCTAAAACACTATATTCATTAATCATTTTTGGATCAAAGGGAGCGAAAGGAGCGGCTTCATTTAAAATATTAAGAGCTAATTCGTCAACAGATTCGTTTCCAGATGATATAAGAACCTCTGATTTTATTAAATTACCAAATGAATCTATCGTTGCCATAACCTGCACCCTACTTTCGTTATAGATGGCGCCCTCTTCTCCTATAATCTTATCTCCTATTGTCTCAATATTTCTTTGCCAAAGATTTAAATACATGGCCTCCTCATTACTTACAACTGAATTAGCCTTAAGTTTTTTTATTTTATGAGGCTGATATGAACTTTTCTGCGTTTGCATTTGTTTGTTTTTAAAACCATTACTATCTATAGCTAGTATTTCTTGATCAAAACTTTCATTGCCAATGATATCTTGCGATGAGTTTGCCAGCTTTACATTAATAATTGGAGAATCTTGTAACAAAGGTATTTTATAGAAAGTTGTAAATGTTATTCCAAATATCAAAAAGACGTGGAAAGTTAGAGATAAAATAAAGGATTTGTTAAGGGTTAAAGACCTTCTGCTAACTCTTTGCTTCAAGGAGATTGACGTCATAAAAGTTCTAAATATTCTTTAATTGGGTTTTTGCCTGATTGTTTATATATCTCTCTTGCGCAGGTAGGACTTGTGATATTAATCTCGGTTAAATACTTACCAATCATGTCTATACCAGCAAAGTTGATTCCTTTGGTTATTAAATATTTTCCTATTTTTTCAGCGGTTTTTTGCTGAACTTCGGTTATATCTTTTACAACACCCACTCCTCCTGCAGCCAAGTTACCTTTAAAACTTTCGCCTTGTGGAATTCGAGCTAAGGTTTTTGGGAAAGGCTTCCCATTTATAATTAAAATTCTAAAGTCACCTTTATAAATATCTTCAAGAAACTCTTGAGCAATAATCTGAGTATTTTCGTTATCTGTCATATCAAGCAAAATATCTAGATTATCATCTTCAAAATTATCCATTTTATAGATTGATTCCCCACCCATTCCATCCAAAGGCTTGACTACTATAGTGTCATGTTTGAGTTGAAATTCTATTACCTTTTTTATGTTAGAAGTTACTAAGGTCTGAGGAATAAACTCTTTAAAATGTATAGCAAATATCTTTTCATTGAACTCTTTTATAGAGTTTGGTTTATTAAAAACTGTTGCTCCATGAGTTTCTGCCAAACCCAACAAGTGGAGTGCATTTATATAATCCTTATCGACAGGAGGATCTTTTCTCATAAAAGTAAAATTAAAATCAGCAACTTTTATTGATTCTTTTTTAATGCTTTCAACTTTATTGGATCCTATGGCTATGATATTTCTTGAATCAGCAAGCACCATGCCATCAGAAACATAAAGATCAGACATTTCGCACTGATAAACCTTGCAGCCCAAAGCGATTGACTCCTCCATCATGAAAATGGAAGTATCTTTTTCTTGTTTTAAACCTTTTAAAGGATCCGTTATGAATAATAATTTTTTACTCATTCTTAAATATTACCAAAATGATTTTGCAACAACGATGATATAACAATGGGAGCCGTTTCTGCTCTTAGAACATTGTTTTTTAATAATCTTATTTTCGTATCTTTTTTGCTTAAAATTTCAATCTCTTCTTTAGAAAATCCAGATTCTGGTCCGGTTATCATACAAACATCTTCTCCTGTTTTAATTTCAGCTAAATTAAAGTGTTCTTTAGCGTCCAAATCAAAGGCATATGATTCAATGGCAATACCTTTAACTGAATTGACTGCTAGTTCTAAATTACTAAAATAATATATAGCAGGAATAAAATTTGATCCGCATTGCTTGCAAGCATTAATAATAACTTCATTGCATTTATTCATAATTTTTTCTGAATCTTTTTTTGCAATACTTTGGTCAACAAGATCTGGTTTGTAAAAAATAAATTCATAAACCCCAACCTCTGTTAGCTTCTGTAGCATAAAGTGCAAATTGTCTTTTTTAATAATAGGAAGGATTGCATTTATTTTTGGATGCGTGGGATTTAATTTTTTTAATTCAGATATTCTTTCTAAGACTATGCTCGATCTAGTTATTTCGACTATTTTGCAAATTGCAGATGAGCCTTTCCCGTCAAAGACATCTATCTCATTCCCAAGCTTCAATCTCAGCACTTTTGATATATGGGTTGATTGAGGTTGATCTAAATCAAAAACATTATCTTGGTCCGATACTGAATTACAATATATTCTATGAATTCTCACATAAGCATTATAGCTATAGCTTCAATATAAATGTCACAGATAAACATAATATTAATTAGGCATGGGGAGGCCTCTGCTTCCTGGGGTGACGATCCCGACCCTGGATTAAGTCAATTAGGAGAGAATCAAGCTATAGAGTTGATTAATAATAATGAACTTCTCTTTTTGGAGAATTATCACTTTATCTCTAGCCCTAAGTCTCGAGCATTGATGACTGCCGCCCCACTTGCCAAAAAATATAATAAAGATGTTGAAATAAATGCAGTATTTTCTGAAATCCCTTCTAATGGAATAGATCCAAAAGATAAAAAAGATTGGCTAACAAAAATTATAAAAATGGATTTAATTAATCTACCGAATGAGGTTAATAATTGGCGTTCAGAGCTTACAAAACAAATCCTATCAATTGAAAGGGATACGATAATATTTAGCCATTTTATGGTTATAAATGCTCTGATAGCTGAATTTACAAATAATCAAAATTTGTTATGTTTTTATCCTGACTACACTTCGATTACAAAAATAATTGTGAACAATAATAAAGTTAAAGAGTTTTATATCGGCGGAGAGAGAAAAACTCCAATAAATCTCTAAAAACCTATTGAGCAATTTTTAAACAACTGTAAACTAAATATTCTTTCTAATTACAACTATATTTTGGGAAATAAAAAAAAATCTTTTGATAGCTATTCAAAAAGTCCTCTAAAAGAAGAGGTCAGAAAAGCCATGAAGAGGTATTTTAAGCAATTAGATCAAAACAATATTCCAATTGATGTTTATCAGTTAGTCCTTAATGAAATCGAACCACCTTTACTTTCATCAGTAATGAAGTTTTCTAATAATAATCAATCTAAAGCCTCAAAGGTTCTTGGAATTAATAGAACAACGTTGAGAACTAAATTAAAAAAATATGACATAAAATAATGAATGCAATAAAACCAAAAACAGCACTTATAAGCCTTTCAGACAAATCACACTTGAGTGAGTTGGTATCATTTTTAATATCTCAAGGAGTGAAAATTTTATCGACTGGAGGAACTTTTAAAGCGATAAAAGAAATAACAACAGATGTTATTGAGGTCTCTGACTTCACCGGATTTGAAGAAATGATGGATGGGAGAGTTAAAACATTACATCCCAAAATACATGCAGGAATTCTTGCAAGAAGAGATCAAGATTTAGATGTTTTAAAAGAAAGAGGTTATGAGCCAATTGATTTAGTAATCGTAAACCTATATCCATTTAAAGAAACGATTGCAGAGGGATGTTCATTCGAAGAGGCTATAGAAAAAATAGATATAGGTGGGCCAACTATGATTAGATCTGCGGCTAAAAATTTTAAAGATGTTGCTGTAGTTTCAAATCCAAATGATTATTCACGATTAATTCAAGAGTGGAAAGATGAGGATGGAATTTCATATGAATTTAGAAAAGAGTTATCTCAAAAAGTTTTTCATCTTATGGCTGATTACAATCTATCTATCTCTAATTATCTAAAAGAAGATACGGATAATCTTTTGCCTAATTATAATTTTGAAAAAAGTGAACCCTTAAGATATGGAGAAAATCCCCACCAAACAGCAAATTTATTAACTTTTTCAAATCTTAAATTTAAAAACATAGCCAATGCGGATATTCTTCAAGGCAAAGAGCTTTCATATAACAATATAGTTGATGCGGATGCTGCATGGGAATGCGCCAGAGCCTTTGATGATCCTGCGTGTGTAATTGTGAAACACGCTAATCCTTGTGGGGTGGCAGAGTCAAATACTATACTTGGTGCTTATGATTTGGCTTTTAAAACAGATCCAACATCTGCTTTTGGAGGAATTATTGCTCTCAATAGAACATTGGATACCAAGACAGCTGAAGAGATTAATAGCCGCCAATTTGTTGAAGTGATCATAGCCACTGACTATGAAGAAGGTGCTTTGGTTGAATTTGCTAAAAAGAAAAACGTTAGAGTTTTAAAAGTTGACTTGGAACAAGATAATCCCTATCCAGGTGTTATTAAAAAAGTCTCTGGTGGAATTTTGGTTCAAAGCGATGATACTTATGCGGTTCCAAGGGAAGACTTAAAATGCGTTACTAAGAGACAGCCAACATCTGAAGAGCTAAATGACCTTATGTTTGCTTGGAGAGTTGCTAAATTCGTTAAAAGTAATGCAATAGTTTATGTTCACAATAGACAAACAATAGGCATTGGTGCAGGGCAAATGAGTAGAGTGATAAGTGCCGATATAGCTAATTTAAAAGCAAAAGAGGAAGGTCTTGAAGTTAAAGGTGCTGTTATGGCATCGGATGCATTTTTTCCCTTTAGAGATGGGATTGATAAGGCCGCTTCCAGTGGGATAGCTGCAATTATTCAGCCAGGTGGATCGATCAGGGATGATGAGGTTATTGCTGCTGCAGATGAGAACAATATTGCAATGGTTTTTACTAGCACGAGGCACTTTAGACACTAATGCAAGTACTTGTAATTGGCTCAGGCGGCAGAGAGCATGCTCTTGCATGGAAATCAGCTCAAGACGAATCAGTTACTAATGTATTTGTGGCTCCTGGTAATGCAGGAACAGCTCTTGAATCTAAAATTACAAATCTATCTTTAGATACCAGCGACTTTTCTAAGGTTGAAAGTTTTTGTAAAGAAGAGCATATAGGTTTGGTTATTATTGGTCCTGAGCAACCTCTTGTTGATGGTATGTCCGACTACCTTCAAAGCAAAGGAATAAAGACCTTTGGTCCCTCTAAGGCAGCAGCTCAGTTAGAAGGCTCTAAAACTTTTTCAAAAGATTTTTTTGTTAAATATGGAATACCTACAGCGGCTTATGCAGCGTTTGACTCATATGATGCATCAATTAATTATCTAGATAATATTGAGTACCCTACTGTGGTGAAAGCTGACGGGCTAGCAGCTGGCAAGGGAGTTCTTATTTGTCAAAATAAAAATGAAGCTGTATCAGCGCTCGATAGCATCTTTAAAGACCAAGCATTTGGCGAAGCAGGCAGTAGTGTTGTTATTGAGGAATTTTTAGAGGGTGAAGAAGCTAGTTTTATTGCAGTGGTAAGTAAAGATAAAATTATTCCACTAGCTACAAGCCAAGACCATAAGGCGGTTGGTGAGGGTGATGTTGGATTAAATACTGGTGGGATGGGCGCCTACTCTCCAGCTCCAATAGTTGATGATCATATCCATAAAAAAATTATTGATGAAGTTATGAAACCAACAATGGAAGGCCTCATATCAGAAGGGTCACCCTATCTTGGTTTCTTATATGCTGGGTTAATGATTAAGAATGATGAGCTTAAAGTTTTGGAATTTAATTGTAGATTCGGGGATCCTGAAACTCAACCAATATTATTAAGACTTAAATCAAGCCTTGTTGATCTATGTCTAGCAGCAATAAATGAACAATTAGAGTCAATTCATGTCGAATGGACAGAGCAACACTCATGTGGTGTTGTTATTGCTTCTGAGGGATACCCTGAGAACTATATATCTAATAAAGAAGTTCAAATTCATCCAGAAGGAGATCAAGATACAAAATTATTTCACGCAGGAACTAAATTAGTTGACCATAAAATAATGACATCAGGCGGCAGAGTTTTTTGCGCAACTGCTCTTGGAACCAACTTGAAGGAAGCTCAATCTAAGGCTTATAATCTCGTTAATAAAGTATCGTTTGAGGGTGCTTTTTATAGAAAAGATATAGGGTTTAAAGGAATAAAATGAGTTTTCTGAATAATATTGTTAATGAGTTTGATATTGCACTAAAAACGCTTTCAAATAAAAAATCTGGAACTGATAGACCTTACCCGTCTGCAATGAACTCAGAGGAGCTCACTCAAAAAGAAAAAAAGCTATCTATTCAAATGATGAGAGTTAATCTTGCTGGAGAGGTTGCGGCCCAAGCTTTATACAGGGGACAAGCACTTGTATGTAAAGATCCCGAGGTTAAAGAACACTTAATTGAAGCTGGGCAAGAAGAGACTGATCATCTTGTTTGGTGTAAAAAAAGACTTGATGAGCTCGGGGGTAGAGGTTCTATATTTAACCCTGTTTGGTATGCCGGCTCTTTTGGTATAGGTGCTGTATTTGGAACTTTTGGTGAAAAAGTAAGTTTAGGCTTTGTAGAAGAAACAGAAAAACAAGTTGTAGCTCATATTGATAAGCATCTTAATAAGATTTCACCAAAAGACATCCAAACAATTGAAATTCTTAAGACAATGAGAGAAGACGAGGATATTCATGCGCAGCAAGCTGTAGATAATGGTGGAGAGGAATTGCAAATTCCAGCAAAAAAGATAATGAAATATACAGCTAAAGTTATGACATCAACCAGTACTCATATCTAAAAAAGGCATTCATGAAAAATCTCTATCTCATTGCGAGCCTTTTAGCCTCACCAATCATCTTTTCACAATCTATAGTAAATATAGAAAATTTAAGATATTCGGGAGAGCTTGGTGAATTTAAATCAGTAGGTATCTCTTTAAACGGATCTAGAGGGAATGAAGATAGGGATGACTATAAGTTGAATCTATCCTTCACAAAAAACAATGAGGATATTGAATCCCTGTTGACATTCAACCACTCAGAGAGAACTAAAGGAGATGCATTAGAAGATAAATCTTCATTTTTTCATGGCAGATTATTATTTAAATCAGATAATTTATTTGACTACGAGGTTTATCTTCAAAGTAGTAAAAACCCCTTCCAGTCCTATAAAAAAAGAGATCTATTTGGTATTGGTTTAAGATTTGATTTAAATGAAATGTCTAAAATTGGATTAAGCCTATTGCATGAAAATGAACAAAGCCTTGAGGGAATTAATAAAAAAACAGATAGGGTTAATTTATATCTATACAAAAAGATAAAATTAAAAAATAGTAACTTTTTTTCAGCATCATTATTTTATCAGCCATCACTTAATGAGTTTAGTTCAGATTATAAAGTTTCAGCTTTAATGGCTTTAAATATTCCTTTATCAGAAAAAATATTATTTGAGATTCAAGTCTCAAGCGCTCTTGATAATGACCCCCCAGATATATCAAAAAAATCAAACCATTCATTCACTACAAACTTCAGGTACGTTTTTTAAATTACTTCATTTGCTGCCATCTGATTGGAACATTTTCTAATTGATACCTATTAGACTCTTCCTTTAATTTCACATACTCAGTATTTGAGCTATATACAGTAACGATTAAGGCATTTTCTTTATTTGCAGTTATTCTAAGCACCCTGCCCATTCTTTGAATTCTTTGTCTTTTAGATGAAGAGGCACTTAATATCATTGCCCCATCGGCCTCTGGCATATCAAAACCTTCATCCAGTGCAGTACAACTTACCAAGACATTTAGATTGCCGTTTTTAAAATTGTTAAGATTTTCTTCTCTTGCTGCATTATCCAAATCCGTATTATAGATAGCTGATTTATATCCCTTGGTATTTATAATTGTATTGAATTCTTTTGCTTGCTTTTTATTCTCTGTAAAAACAATCCAGCTTTCTCTTTTGTGTTTTTGTAACAACTCAACTCCAAAAGGGATTCTATTTTTTGAATTTTTTACCATTCTTGCTCTATTAAAAATGAGCATCTTTAACGGGTAGTCATTCATGTTATTACCGCCAATTGTTGCAGCTCTTCTTTGAATGCTTTTCGTAAACTTTTTGTAT
Organism: SAR86 cluster bacterium; assembly: GCA_018607365.1. Taxonomy (GTDB): domain Bacteria; phylum Pseudomonadota; class Gammaproteobacteria; order Magnimaribacterales; family D2472; genus SCGC-AAA076-P13. The sequence goes on along the minus strand of JABBBT010000031.1, from coordinate 45,320 downwards.
TTATCTTCTTCATCCTTTGTCATTGCAGCATAGGCATAAAGAAGTTTGAAATTTACTATTACCTCATCTTCTCTGGCATCAATGTAGTCATAGTCAAAAATAATATCTCCAAGAATTTTTTTAATGATGATATAAAAATTGTCATCGTAGTCTCTTTCTGGAGTTGCTGATAATCCCAGGGTTGCATGCCAATTATTTGTTAGCATCTCTCCTCTTTTCTCAGTTCCAATTTTGTGACACTCATCAACTATCAAAAGTGTATTTTCAGGATCGACTTTATCTATAAGATTTTTAAGTGAATCTATTGTTGTTATACAGATCTTTGCAATATCTTCTATTTGCTCACCGCCACCATTTAGAGCTATTTCTTTAGAGCTAAAACTTTGCGATAAGCCCTCATACCATTGATCTAACAAGGCTATAGATGGGACAACAATTAATATTGAATTACTTTGATTTTCTTCTAAATACTTGGTTAGGCAGTGAATAGCAAAGACCGTCTTACCTCCTCCCGTTACAACTTTTATGATGCCTCTTTTTTTCTCCCACCACAAAGGAAAGGCATTTTCTTGCCAGTCTCTTAGTTTCAACTAAAAGCACCTTTCATTAAACTCTCGCCGATTAAGAATACATGGATGTCTTCTTGTTTAAGAAGATCTATATCTTCTTGATTTTTAATTCCAGATTCAGCAATAAAAATATTATCGCCATTAAATATCTTTTTAAGGTTGATCGAATTATTTAAATCTACTTCAAAGGTTTTAAGGTTTCTGTTATTAACACCAATCATCGCATTGCTAAAGTGCTCAACTCTTTTAAGCTCTTCTTCATCATGAACCTCTATTAAATAATCTAGTTCTAGTTCTTCAGCCACATTTACAAAGTGGGTTATTTCTTCATCAGAAAGAACGCTAGCAATTAGTAGTATGCAATCAGCACCAATAAGTTTAGCTTCGTATATTTGATACTCATCGATCATGAAGTCTTTTCTAATAATCGGAAGTTTAGTTATAGCTTTTACGTCTATCAAAAATTGATTATGCCCTTGAAAGAAGTCTTCTTCAGTAAGAATAGATAATGCTGAGGCTCCAAAAGCTTCGTATTCTGTAGCTTTTTTAACGGGATCAAAATCTTCGGCAATAATTCCAGCACTAGGTGAGGCTTTTTTAATTTCTGCAATAATAGCCTGATCTTTATTAACCAACCCAGCTTTAAAGGCTCCTCTGGAGAGATTTAATCCACTAAGTTGTGTCTTGATGTCATTGAGAGATAGAGACTCTTTTTTTTGAATTAGCTTTTCTCTGGTATTTTCAACTATTTCGTTAAGGATAGTCATTATAGATTCGAAACCCTCACATATGCGGCTAATTTGTCTGCCGCTTTACCGTTATTCATTAATGTAAATGCTAATTCCACACCATCTGCTATTGAGTCCGCTTTTCTTGCAATATAAAGTCCTGCTCCAGCATTTAGAGCAATCATGTCTTGGACTGCAGATTGTTCTCCTGAAAACGCCTCCCTGACAAGTCGTAAGCTATCTTCTGGGGATTGTGCCGCAATTTCATCAAGTCCAGAAGTTGATAAACCAAAATCTTGTGGTGATATTGAGTAATTCTCGATCTTATAATTTTTTAATTCAGATATTTGAGTTGGACCACTAACACTAATCTCATCCAAGCCATCATCTCCATGAACAACAAGGACATGTTCCATTTCTAAATTTTTTGCCACTGTTGAAAATGTTTTGAGTAATTTTTTATCATAGACGCCAATAACTTGTCTCTTTGCTCCACAAGGATTGGTATGAGGCCCCAATAAATTAAATATTGTTTTCTTGCCAATGCGCTGTCTTGCTGGCATTACGTATCTCATAGACTCATGATGAAGAGGAGCAAACAAAAATACAAACCCAACTTGATCAAATACGTGTAAAAGCTTTTCTCTATCATGCGTGATATCTGCGCCTGCAGCTATTAAGAAATCTGCACTACCAGATTTGCTTGAGATAGCCTTATTGCCATGTTTTGTTATTGAAGCTCCGCCTGCAGCGGCAACAAAGGAAGATGCTGTTGAGCAATTAAAAGTGTGTAAACCAGTTCCACCAGTTCCGCATGTATCTATATGTGTACCATCGCCTATATCAAATTTTAAAGATTTAGCTCTCATTACTGAAGCGGCGGCAGTTATTTCTGGTTCTTTAACACCCTTTTCATTAAGGGCAATAAGAAAGATTTCAATATCTTTATCTTCAACCTCTCCGGTCATAATACTTTCGACAGCATGTTGCATTTCTTCAGACTGTAGATCTTTTTTATCTTTTAATTTTTTGAGAATATCTTTAATCATAGGGCTAAAAAGTTTTCTATAAGCTTCATACCAAAATCAGTCTCAATAGATTCGGGATGAAATTGAACTCCGTAAATTGGTTTTTCGTTATGCTCGATTGCCATAATTATTTCAGGATTATCTTTTAGCACTCCTGTAATTTTTAATTCATCTGGCAAAGAGTCTTTTTCAATTATTAAACTATGATATCTCACTACAGAATAGGGACTATCAATACCTTTAAAAATATTTTCTTTGTTGTGCTCAACTTGAGATAGTTTTCCATGAAATATTTCTGGTGCTTTAATAACACTTCCACCGAAAGCGGCACCAATTGCTTGATGACCTAAACAAACTCCCAGTAAAGGTACAGTTGCATTTTTAATTAGCTCAATAGATATGCCAGCTTCTTTAGGGGTGCAAGGTCCTGGAGAAATGACTATTTTTTCTGGATTAAGATCGTTAATTTGCTCGATTGTTATTTCATCATTTCTGACTACTAAAACTTCTTGTCCGCTTTCACCTATGTAATGGACCAAGTTATAGGTAAAGCTATCGTAATTATCTAAAACTAGTATCATGAAATCATCTCCATAGCATCTAAGAAGACTTTTGCTTTTTGCTTACACTCAAGCCATTCATTTTCTGGAATAGAATCAGCAACAATTCCAGCTCCAGCTCCAACATGAATAACGTTATCTTTTATAACAGCAGTTCTTATAGCTATTGCTGTATCAATATTACCGTTCCAGGAGATGTAGCCAATAGCCCCACCGTATATTCCTCTTGAACTTGGCTCAAGCTCATTGATAATTTGCATTGCTCTTATTTTTGGAGCTCCAGATAAGGTACCAGCTGGTAATGAAGCTTTTAATGCATCAATAGCATCTAAGTCCTTGGATAAAGTGCCTGTAACATTAGATACGATATGCATGACATGAGAATACTTCTCAACAATCATCTTGTCTGTTACCTGAACGGTTCCCATTTCAGAGACTCTGCCGACATCATTTCTTCCAAGATCTATTAGCATTAAGTGTTCTGCAATTTCTTTAGGGTCATTTAATAAATCTTTCTCGTTAGCTAAATCCTCTTCTGTATTCGACCCCCTTTTCCTTGTTCCTGCAATGGGTCTTAATGTTACCTTGTCTTCCTCTAATCGAACCAAAATTTCAGGAGAAGCTCCTACAATTTGGCACTCATCAAGATCTAAGTAATACATATATGGTGATGGATTTAATTGTCGTAGTGCTCTGTATAAATCAAAAGGATCATTCTGAAAATCCTGGGAAAAGTCCTGAGCTAGAACGACCTGCATAACATCACCCTCTTCAATATAATTTTTTACAAGACCTACAGCCTTAATATAATCATCTTTTTCAAAATTAGAATTAAAGGCCATTTCTCCAGAAGGAGTTTTAAAAGTATCATCAAAAATAGTATCTTCACTATTTAATAGGCTGCTAATCTCTTCGATTGCATCTAGTGCCTCTTCATAAGAAGTCTTTTTGGGATCAACATTAAAAATTATCTGGGTTGACTGATCGGTATTGTCATAAACGATTAGCTTTTCAGCTTTAACTAGAAAAATTTCAGGCATATGCTCATCAAACTTTGAATCTTTGTTTACAAGATCTGCAATCCTCTTTTCTGCATATTTGGCACTTTCGTAAGCAAAAAAGCCTACATAACCACCATAAAATCTTGGCAAGTCTTTAATTTCAGGGGTTTTTAGACTACTTATTAATTCTTGGATTTCATCTAGTGGATTGTCTGAAATGAATGATGAAATCTGAGCGCCTGTCTTGGTTTCAATAGTATTTCCGGTGACTTTGATAGTATCCAAACAATCTAACCCTACAATAGAATATTGTGCCCAAGTTTCACCACCTTCAACAGATTCTAATAAAAAAGTGTTCGACTTATTTGATATCTGAGAGTAGATGGTAAGTGGAGTCACATCATCTAGATGAACATCTTTAGCAACAGGAATGATATTGAATCCTTGATCTGCGTATTGCTCAAATTGTTCTTTATTTATCATTTTGTAACGTTTTATCTATAGCTAAAATATCGCCGGCATTAATATTATTTTTTTTAAAGACTCCTTGGCTGACTTCTAATGCATACAAGGCTGGTTTTGCTGAACAGACAGATGCTTTGGATAATGGAGTCATATCAGAAATATTAATAATTTTACCTTCAGTATCTACATATGCAACGCTTAAAGGTACATAAGTATTCTTCATCCACATGCATTGAATCTTTTTTGAATCCCATTCAAAAAGCATTCCGTGATCTTGAGGAAGCACCCTTCGATACATGAGTCCTCTTTTTCTTTCTTGAGAATTATTAGCAACTTCTATTTTATTTAAAAAGCTTTCTAATGGAATAGGTTCAGACCCATTAATACTGGATACAAAAACAATATATAAAAAGAATTTAAACGATCTTTGAACGAAGTGTTGAGATTGTCTGCTCATAATTATCCGTGTTAAAGATTGCAGATCCTGCAACAAAAGTATCAGCACCCGCAGCAGAGGCAAGGCCTATAGTCTCGTTATTAATTCCGCCGTCTACCTCTAGGCGAATATCTTTTCCAGATTCATCAATCATTTTTCTAACCTTAGCTATCTTATCAAGTGAGCTATGAATAAAGGATTGCCCTCCAAAGCCGGGATTAACGCTCATGATTAAAATTAAATCTAAATCTTCTATTACATTGTCAAGAACATGAAGAGGAGTTGCTGGATTAAACACTAATCCTGCTTTACAGCCCTGGTCTTTAATTGCATGAATTGATCTATGGATATGATTTGTTGCTTCTGGGTGAAAACTCACTAAATCAGCACCAGCCTTAATAAAGCTTTGGGCTAAGTCATCAACTGGGTCGATCATTAAATGGACATCGATAAATTCTTTAACTCCATAATCTCTTAATGACTTACAAACCATTGGTCCTATAGTTAAATTAGGTACATAGTGATTATCCATAACATCAAAATGAATCCAATCGGCTCCAGCATTTAAAACATTTACAACCTCTTCACCCAAAGTAGCAAAGTTAGAAGCCAGTATTGATGGTGCAATTATGTAGTTTGTATCACTCATAATCTAATTTTCGTCTTTATATATCTTATTAGCAAGTTCTAGGCGCTCGAATGTCCCTGTATCTATCCAATTGCTGTGGGTTATTTCGGCTGTAACAGTTTTATTCTGAATAGGCTTGGTCATTACTGATTTCCATATGTCAAAAGGCCCTTCTTGATCCCTAAAATTGCTAAAGATAGTTGGATTGATAACGGATATTCCTGTCCATGTAAAATCATTCTTGCCTTCTTTTATTATTAACCTATCTCCGTCTAAAGAGAAATCTCCATCAGAATTATGATCAGGATTCTTGACTCCAATCAGATGAGCAGATTCAGTGTCTGAGCTAAGGTTTTTAATATTTATATCATGGCAGATATCAGAATTTATTAAAACGAAAGTGTCTTTGCCAAGAATGTCTAAGGCTGCTGACACGCCACCACCTGTACCTAAAGGCTCAACCTCTTCAGAGAAGGAAATTTTAATACCAGGAAATGTATGACTTACATGTTCTTTAATCATTTGGCCTAAATAGGAAATATTAATAACAAACTCATCAAAACCAGAGCTTATAAGTGTTTCTATATTTCTTTGAATTAAAGATTTTCCGTTAACTTCTAATAAAGGTTTTGGAGTAACTTCTGTTAAAGGAAGTAATCTTCTTCCATAGCCTGCAGCAAGAATCATGACTTTCATATCTTGTCCAGCCTCACCAAAAGATTTTGATGGACCTCTTCATTAAGATATTTTTTTAAAGCTGTAAAATTTTTATCGGGTATGAGTTCAATTAAATTATTTAAAATCTGAGGCAGGTCCTTAAGTCTAAAAGATCTATCAGTATCGATATAAATCTTACTTAATATTCCAAGTATTCTCATATTTCTTTGTATTGCACCCCACCTAACCCACTCAAATATTTCTTCAGGACTAGCAACAATTTCTATCAAGCTTGAGTAGCTTGCCAGTGATTCCATTATTTTTTGATCTGTATATTTAACGTAATGATCTATTAGTAACCCAGCAAGATCTATTCCAATAGGACCAGAACATAAATCCTGATAATCAACTATAGCAATTTCATTGTCTTCTAGAAGAATAAGATTTCTTCTTTCAAAATCAAAATGGCAATTCATCCATGGCTGATTTAGTAACTCTTCAATTGCTAGCGTTTTTAATACATCAAGATCTCTATGAGAATCCATAGATAATAAATCTTTTATAAAAAAATTCTCCATCAGAGTCATTTGCTCAAACAGACTATCTTGATTTAATTTTGGTATCTGAGGTACGTTTGCTGTCTGAATTTTTGTTAAAACACCTAAGGATTTTTGAAGTAATAGATTATTTTTTTCATTTAATACATCTAAATCTATGAGGGATTGATCTCCTAGATCTTCCTGAATAGTAATTCCCAAACTATCATCATAAAAAATAATTTCTGGACATCGAACATTCTGGTCAAAAAGAAATTTAGAGACGTGTTGAAACTTAGAGTGATTTCCCAAATTAGGATCTAGATAACATAAAACAAATGTTTCGCCTGAATCTTTACTGATTCTGTAATACTCTCTGCCACTTGCTTCAAGCTTTAGAGCATCGACTTTACTTACATTAAAGCCACACTCTTTAGAGACTTGTATTACTTCAGAATCTATCAAATTAGCTGTTTTTTACCTCTTCAGGCAATGGCGTGTCGTCTGGTACAAAAAAGTCTGGCATTAGTTCAGCAAAAGGAACGTTTGCATATTTTGTAAAATCTTTTACGCCGGCTGCATGAAGAACTAGATCATCTATGCAAAAGTTTCCAGTAAATAATTTAGAATCTTTTATCAAGATTTCATAGGCTGCATCAGCCATGATATCTACATTCCTTGATAGTCTCATAATTTCATCTCCGCCTAAATGATTCTGAACAGCAGCAGTTGCAATCGCAGTTCTTGGCCAAAGTGCATTTACTGCAATTCCTTTATCAGCAAATTCAGCAGCCATTCCAAGAACACACATGCTCATAGTGTATTTAGCCATGGTGTATGCAACAGTTCCTGAAAACCATTTAGAGCTCATATCTAGAGGTGGAGATAAATTTAAAATATGAGGATTAGAAGACTTCATTAAATGAGGAAGGCAATATTTACTTACCATGTAAGTACCTCTTCCGTTAATTTGATGCATAAGATCATATCTTTTCATTTCAGTGTCTGTAACATTTGTTAATTGAATAGCTGAGGCATTGTTAATACAAATATCTATTCCACCAAAATGCTCTACAGATTTATTAATAGCATCTCTAACATTATCCTCGTTCCTGATATCACATAAAACCGGCAAAGCGTCACCACCAGCTTCTATAATCTCATCTGCTGCCGTATAGATAGTTCCTGGTAATTTAGGGTGAGGATCTGCGGTTTTTGCAGCTATAACTACTTTAGCACCATCTTGAGCTGCCCTCTTTGCCATAGCCAAGCCAATACCCCTGCTTCCACCAGACATAAAAATAACTTTATCTTTTAAACTCATAATATTTCCTTATTTTAAAATTTTAGAACTTTTCCATATAAGGCCTAAGATCTAACTCATGTGTCCAAGCGCTTCTGTGTTGAGAATGAACAAACCAATATGAATCTGCAATTTTTTCAGGAGATAGGATACCGTCTTTTTCTTTAAGAGCATATGCCTCTGGAAAATTCTCTTTAATAAATGCAGTGTCTATAGCCCCATCGATAATAAAATGAGCAACATGTATGCCCTGAGGGCCAAGCTCTCTTGCAATACTTTGACTAAGTGCCCTTAATGCAAACTTGGCACTAGCAAAAGCTGAGAAACCCGATCCTCCTCTTAGCGACGCAGTAGCACCTGTAAAAAAAATACTTCCTGATTGCCTTTTTTTCATATACTTTGCAGCCTCTCTTCCAGAAAGAAATCCACCAAAGGCAGCCATTTCCCATACTTTTCTAAAAACTCTTGAGGTTGTTTCTTCAATTGGAAAAAATACATTTGCTCCTGGGTTGAAAATAACAACATCTATTGGGGCAATATTTTCTTCAACTTCTTTAAATAAGCTAACAATTGAATCCTCATCACGAGCATCGACACCAAATCCTTTTGCCCATCCTCCAGAATTATTGATTTCATCTGCTAATGCGTTTATTTTTTCTTCACTTCCGGGTCTTCTTACTGGACATACTTTGTAACCATGGCTTGCAAATTTTCTAGTGAGTGCGGCTCCAGTTGCATCGCCAGCTCCTATAATTATTGCTGAATATTTTGAATAATCTTTCATATAAGTGTTTAATTGTTTACATAACTTTACAAAATTGTAGGTACAAATGAAAGTAGACTTTATTTTTGATATAGCAAGCCCGAATGCATATTTCTGTCATCAACTAATTCCTGGGTTCGAAGAAAGAACTGGGGTGAAATTTAATTATGTACCTTGTTTGCTAGGAGGAATAATGAAGTTATCTGGTAACCAGCCTCCCTTCGTTGCTTTTGCTGATATTAAAAATAAGAATAACTATCAATTTATTGAAATTGAAAGGTTCATAAAACAGCATAAGCTTGATAAATATAAATTTAATTCGCATTTTCCGCAGAATACTGTCAATGTCCAAAGAGGGGCTCTTGCAGCTCAAGAATTAGGCATATTTGATCAGTATATTGAGGTAATGCTTTGCGCTATGTGGGAAGAAGGTAAGAATCTTTCAGATCTAGATGTCCTGCAAGAAACTCTTATAAATAATAAACTTGATGCTGAAGCTATTATCAAAATAGTAACTTCACAAGAATGTAAAGATAAGCTGATTAAAAATACAAGCGAAGCTGTTGATAAGGGAGCTTTTGGAGTTCCAACTTTCTTTATGGATCAGCAAATATTTTTTGGAAAAGACCACCTTTATCAGCTTGAAGAGTATATTAATTCTTATAAGAAATAGAACTTTTTATAAAATACTCTTTCAAAGCTAAGAGGTATAAAATAAATCTATGAAGAAATCTTCTTTTATAACCAATATCTGTGGGCTTATTTCTATATCATCTTTTGCATATGGTGAAATAAGTGAATTGGTTTTAATTCCAACATCCGAGTCAAATGTAAGTAGATGTATAGCCTATTCACCCTTAATGGGTGAAGTAAAGGAAGGTCAAGATCTTAAGGTAAATTCAGATCAATTTGAGTTTACTGATAATAAGAATCTTGTTCTTGATGGTAACGTTACTTTAGATTTTCCAGAAGGCTTATTAAAAGCACAGAATGCAAATCTGGATAGAGATAATGGAAAAATACAATTTTTTAATGGTGGTGAAATCTTCTTAAAAGACTTCTACTTTCGAGCAGAAAATGGTTTTTTTAATAAAAAAGATAGCGAATTATCTCTTTTTGATGGTCAGGCCTACCTTGATGAAAGAGGCCTTATTTTTAAATTTGAAAGCCTTGATGGGCAGTTAAATAGCATAATAAATTTAGCGAATACATCGATATCTTCATGCGCTAACCCGAGCAAGGGATGGGTAATACAAGCTAAAGAAATTAGATTGAATGCGGAAACTAATCGAGGCTTAGCTAAATCAATAAAACTTCAAGTAATGGGCAAAACTGTTCTTGCATTGCCGCAACTGCCCTTTGCAACGTCAACTGAAAGGATGACAGGATTTCTTGAGCCCTCGTTATCTTTTTCATCGGATGGGGCTGATATAACACTCCCATATTACAAAGTGCTGTCTTCGTCTTCTGATATAACAATAGCCCCAAGGATGATTGCAAAGCGCGGACAAGGGTTAGAATTAAATTTCCGGTCTCTGCATGGAGAAAATAGAAACCTACGAAACCTAGATCTCATTTATTTTAGTAAAGATGACGAATATGAAAAAGAAGGATATGGCAGTAATTCTCCAAGATGGGCCTTTAATATTTTCGATACATTCGAGCATGAATCAATAAAAATTGATTTAGATTGGTCGAAAGTATCGGATAGTCTTTTTCTTAGAGATATCCCTGGAGACATAACTTCAATTGGTTATCAGAGAATACAAAACTTAAGTCAAAATTTTTCTTTATCAAAAACTTTTAAAAATGCGTCTGTGCAAATAAAACATCAAGGCTATCAAACTCTGAACCCTATTCTAACCAATGGTTATGAACAATCTCCATCGATTGATTTTAAATATTCAAGAAGTTTTGGAAAAATTATTTTAAAAGAGCAGCTCAATATATCTTCATTTAAGGCTAGTTCTATTCATGGCTATTTTGGCAATCAGGATATGTCTGGTAAATACCCTAGACTTATCAATAATCCAGCTGAGGGTTCAAGAATTTATTCAGATCTTTCATTGCAAAATCATAGTTATATTAAAGGAATAAAGATCGTTGCAAATGTTGGAATCAGTTCTATTAAATATAATCTTTCTGGGAACTCTCAAGCAACTAATGATGTGAATGTGCCCAATGCATCTATTGATATTAGCTCTATTTTTATAAGGAACTCTCAAGACAATAACTACTTTATTGAGCCTAGACTATTTGTTGGTTACACAGCATATAAGGATCAAACAAATAACCCAATATTTGATGCAGACGAACTATCTATGAATAATGAATTATTTAATAATCTGCGTTTTTCTGGGATGGATAGAATTGGAGATCAAAAATTTTACACCCTCAGCTTAAAGTATAAAAAAATCATAATGGGCATGGAAAAGTTGTCAGTATCTGTTTCCAAGAAATATTTTTTAGATGATAGAAGGGTTTGGATGCGTCCAATGATGTCTGGTCATAGCATATTAGATAGCTCTATGAACATGGAATCAACTAAAATAGATGGGATGCCAATGGATAGAGGACCTACAACTGTCATGGGCAAGTGGATGCCTAATAGAAATACCATGCTAATGGCTTACGGAGGATATTTTAATAAAAATAAAAAAATGCCGTTAGGTGGATTAACCCTAAAGCATGATTTTAATGGTGGGTCGATTGGAATTGCTAAAAGATACAGGAGAATGTCGGGTGATTTTAATTTCCCTATGAGTTATTCAGAAATATTCGGTGATATCAGGCTAAGCTCCAAATTTAAATTTATTGCAAAACTAAAACATGATGATGAAATTAATAAAAATATTGAGAGTATCGTAGGTATAGAATATGAGAACTGTTGTTTTGCATTAAGAATGACTGGATCAGATAGAAATCTTTCAAAATATATTAATAAAGATATTTACTATCCCCATTTGGCAGAAGCATGGGATAATATTATTCAGATTGAAAACAAGGGACGAATAAATTTTGAGTTTGAACTCAAGGGCTTTAATTCCTCCACTAATAAAATAAATAGACTACTGAATAATTCACTTTTTAATTACTAAATCTAATATGAAAAAAATATTTTTACCCTCATTTGTTCTTTTGATTCCTTCATTATTTTCTGCAGTCGAAATACTGGATAGGGTTGCTGTTATTGTTGATGATGGTGTCATCATGGAATCTCAAATAAATAATGATTTTGAAGAGATGACAGCCAGGTATGACCAGCAAAATATTCCAAAGCCTCCTAAAGAAGAATTATTAGAACAAGTAGCAGAAAGGCTAATCATTGAAGAATTGCAGTTACAAATGGCAGATAGGGCTGGTGTAAGAATAAGTGACTCTGAGCTAAATCAAACAATGATAAGAGTTGCTGCTAACAATAAAATGGAGCTTCAAGAATTTATAACCTCTTTAGAAAATGAGGGTACTAAATATGAAGATCTTAGAGAACAGATTCGTAAAGAGATGATCATACAAAGAATTCAAAGAGGAAGAGTTCAATCAGAAATTGATATTACTGCTAAAGAATTTGAGGCGTTTTTGGCAACGGACGAGTCGTTAGTAGAATTGGAACCAGAATTATTAGTAAATCAGATACTAGTGAAAACTCAAAATGATGCGATCTCTGCACTTAAAAGGGTTAGTGATGGAGAAAACTTCTCTGAACTTGCAAAAGAAATTTCATTAAGTGGGAATGCTTCAACTGGTGGAGTTATGCCATGGAGAAAAGCAGCTGATATGCCTCAATTATTCGCCGATGCTATAAATAGAAAAGATGTAGGTTTTGTAACTGAGCCCTTAGAGAGTGGCGCAGGATTTCACATACTTAAGCTTCAAGATAAAAGAGGTACTTTTGTTCGATATGAAGATCAATGGCTATCCAGACATATTTTATTAATGCCTTCAGCTATAAGGACTGAAGAAGAAACAGAAGCTGAGCTTAATGCTATTAGACAAAGAGTTGTGGATGGTGAAAGTTTTGAATTGCTTGCTGAAGAGTTTTCTGAAGACCCTGGATCTGCAAAGCTTGGTGGTGTTTTAGACTGGTTGGGTAAAGGCGTTCTGGCACCAGAATTTGAAGAAACCATGATTGATTCAGAAATTGGAGTTTTATCTAATGTATTTCAAACCCAGTTTGGTTTTCATTTTTTAGAGGTGATGGAAACAAGGAATCATGATCAAACAGCTGAATTAATTGAAGATCAAGCTTATCAAGTTCTTTATTCTAGAAAGTATGATGAGGCGCTTGAGAACTCCTTAAGATCGATGCGAGCAGAAGCATTTGTTGAATTTAAAGACCTAGATTGAAGAAAATTCTTTATTCCCCTGGAGAACCCTCGGGCATTGGGCCTGATTTAATTATTCAATTATGCAGCCTCCCCTTTTGGGAAAAAATTAAAATTCCTATTGTCTGCATAGCTGATAAAAAGCTGATTGAGGATAGAGCGTTACTGCTTAAGCAAAAAATAAAAGTATGTGCTATTGATAATTTAGATAGTATTAATTCAAACAAGACTGGAACTATTCAAGTCAAAGAGATCTCAAAATGTAGAAATACAAAACCTGGGAAGTTATATAAATCTAATGCAGCATATGTTCTTAAAAATCTCGATTTTGGTATTGACCAATCATTGAATTCCAAAACTGCTTTAGTCACAGGCCCTATTAGCAAAGAAAATATAATATCTCTTAAAAGTAATTTTTCAGGACATACTGAGTATATTCAGCAAAGAACAGGCAGCAAAGATGTCTTAATGCTTCTGGGTTCAAAAAAACTTAAGGTTGCTATTGCGACAACACATGTTCCTTTAAAAAAAGTGCCAAAGTTAATAACTGAAAGACTTATTATTAATAAAGTTACGATTTTACATAATGAGCTTGTATCGAAATTTAAAATTCAGGAGCCTCGAATAAAGCTACTTGGTTTAAATCCTCATGCTGGAGAAGGGGGAAAAATTGGAACAGAAGAAAAAAATGTTTTAGAGCCAGCTGTAATAAAACTAAGAGAAAATCATATTAATGTATCTATGCCTATGTCAGCTGATACTGCGTTTACTTCAAAAATATTACAAGAAACTGATGCCTATCTTGGAATGTATCATGACCAGGTTTTACCTGTTATAAAAGCACTAAGTTTTGGAAGCTCCATTAATATTACCCTCGGAGTACCTATCATAAGGACATCGGTGGACCACGGTGTTGCATTAGATATTGCCGGGTCTGGCAAGGCAGATGTTGCTTCTTTTCAAGAGGCGTTAAGAGCTGCAAAGAAAATTATCTAATGGATAAGAGAGATATAAGAAGAAAGTTTGGGCAAAACTACTTATCTGATCCAGCTATTATTTTTGAAATGGGTCAGTCAGTCTCTCCATATTCTGGAGATCAATTTTTAGAAGTTGGTCCTGGGATGGGGGCTCTTACAAAAACTCTCAATAAGCCAGGTATTAAAGTAAAAGCTATTGATGTCGATAGAGAGAATATTGAATACTTGTCTAAAAACTTAAATGGGCCAGCTAAATTTAACTTCGTCAATGATGATATTCTTAAAACATCTTTAGATTTTCTTAATGAGGGTAACTTTAGAATAGTAGGAAATCTTCCATACAATATATCTACCCAAATTATTTTGAAATTTATTCAATGGTCGAGCTGTATCAAAGACATGCATTTTTTAGTTCAAAGAGAAGTAGCCGAAAAAATAACCGGTAATATCAAGACTAAAAATTGGGGGAAATTATCCTTAAAAATTTCTGCCTTCTTTAATGCTGAAATTTTATTTGATGTGCCTCCTGAATCTTTTGATATTAAACCAAAGGTGATGTCTAGCTTTATAAGAATGACTCCAAAAGAAAGCTCTAATCTTGACCCTGAATTAATTACAAGTCTCTATAAGGTCATAGATCTATCATTTGTATCTAGAAGAAAAAGTATTAGGAATAATTTAAAAAAACAAGATTTTGATTGGATTGGTTTAGATATTGATAATAATCTTAGGCCAGAAGAAATTTCACTTGAAGAATATATAAAACTAGCTGAGTCTTATAAAGAATAATGGCTCATTACGTAATAGGCGATGTTCAGGGGTGCTATTCAGAACTTCAAGCACTTGTAAAAAAAATAAAATTCAACCCAAATAAAGATAAAATTATCTTTGCTGGAGACCTTGTTAATAGAGGCCATCAATCTCTTGAAGTGATGGATTTTTGCATGAGGCACAAAGGATCTATAAAAGCAGTATTGGGAAATCATGACTTCTATTTGCTTTACCTAATAGAACATCAAAAGAAAAATAAATCACTAAAAAAAGTTTTAGATTCAAAAAATATTCAAAAATATCACTCCTGGTTAAAAAAATTACCTTTATTACTAGAGATCAAAATTAAAGAAACAAAAGAAACTTTTTGGATATCTCATGCGGGTATACCTTATATTTGGGATATCAGGATGGCTAAAAAACTTTCAAAAGAAATACAAACTGGGATGAAAGATGATTCTTTTAAGATATTAGAAAATATATGGGGAGATACTCCTAAGATATGGAATTCAGACCTTAAGGGCTATAAGAGATCTAGAACTATTATTAATTACTTCACAAGAATGAGATTTCTTGGAAAAGATGGTTCGTTAAAATTGAAGGCTAAAAAAAATAAAGCTGATGAGATGCATGTTCCATGGTTCAACCAAACAATTAAAAATTTAAAAGAGAATCAATATATTATTTTTGGGCATTGGGCGGCTCTCGAGGGTAAAACTAAATTAACTAACATAATAGGAGTTGATACAGGATGCGTTTGGGGAAATAAGCTCACAGCGATAAGATTAGAAGACAGGAAATTATTTCAAGTTAAAAAAGCATGAAGATTTATGAAGTTGGGGGTGCTGTTCGAGACGCTCTTTTAAAAACTAAAGCAAAAGATAGGGACTGGGTTGTTGTTGGCTCCTCTCCTGAAGAAATGATTGAGAAAGGTTTTAAGCCTATTGGTAAAGATTTTCCAGTTTTCTTGCATCCATCTACAAAGGAAGAATATGCCCTAGCAAGAACCGAAAGGAAAACTGGACATGGATACCATGGTTTTAATTTTTATTATGGGAAAGAAGTAACTCTTGAAGAGGATCTTTCAAGAAGAGACTTCACTATAAACGCAATAGCCAAAGATGATAGTGGCAGACTAATTGATCCATTTAATGGCATTGCCGATATAAAAAATAAAATTTTTAGACATGTTTCTGATGCATTTTCTGAGGATCCCTTGAGAGCTATAAGACTGGCAAGATTTAGAACTTATGATCATCTAAAAGACTTTGTGATATCTAAAGAAACCAAAAAACTCATAAATACTATTATTGATCTTGGTGAAATTGGGACCCTTTCAAAGAATAGAATATGGGCAGAGACAGAAAGGGCTTTATCCTCAAACAACCCAAGTATTTATTTTGAAACTTTAATTGAATATGAAATGCATGTCTTTCATTTCAAGGATCTTAAAAATTCAGGGTGCTCATCAGTGAATGATCCATCCATAAGATGGGCCGAACTCCAAATTAATAATAGTTTTTTGATTGGGAAAGATTTGCCAATACCAAATAGTTTTATAAATGCCTCGCAGACCTTAAAAGCCTTATCTAAAATACCAGCTAACCCTGATGAAGAATGTCTTTTAGGTATCCTTAAAAATGTACGTCTGGAGCGGGATGAGGATTTAATAAAACATCTTGTATGCCTCCCTCAGATCAAAGAAACAAAAAAATTAATACTCAAATTGGTAGAAGGAATGAAGAATACGGATTTTTCAATATTATCAAAGGTTTCAAATGAGCATATTGAAGAAGAAAAGATTAAACTACTCAAACAAGTTATAGAGAATCTAGATGAATAAGACAATTTTAATTACAGGGGCTGCAAAGAGAATTGGTAAAGAAATTGCCCTTACCTACTCTGATTTGGGATGGAATATTATTATTCACTACAACTCATCCAAAGATGATGCAGAGAAACTTGCCAATCAAATCAATTCCAAAAATCCAAATACTGCAAAAATTATTCAAGCCAACCTAGACGTAGATAGTGAAGTTACAAGATTGGTGGATGAGGCTAAAGGTCTTTTTGAGACTATAGATATCCTTGTTAATAATGCATCTACTTTTTATCCAACTCCAATTGAAGACATATCTTTAGAGCATTGGACAAACTTAGTAGGCTCTAATTTAAAAGGGCCTCTTTTTTTAATTAATGGTCTTAGAGATAAATTAAAAGAATCTAATGGTTCAATTATAAATATCACAGACACTAATTTGAGCAAGGGTGTTGCAAATTTTTCTATATACTCAGCTGCCAAAGGTGGTTTAGAATCCCTAACTAAAGGTCTAGCAAGAGAACTAGCGCCTGAAATTACTGTTAATGCAATTGCTCCAGGGGCAATGCTTGAGCCGCCGGATGTTGTATGGACAGATGAACAAAAAGAGAAAGTAATTTCGAATATACCTTTAAAAAAAATGGGTTCTGAGAAAGATATTGCCCAAGCAGTTAAGTTTATTGCTGGAGCAAAATATATAACAGGTCAAATTATTAAAGTTGATGGGGGGAGATCTCTGTAATGACAAGTGATGCACAAAAATACGAACAAATATTTTCTGGTACCAAAGAAGTTGCCGAAAACTTAAAAATTGAGATTTCAAAGCTGCAACCTTGGATTGATGCTAATGTCCCTGGGGCAGGAGCCATCAAAACTATTGAGCAGTTTAAGGGTGGGCAGTCTAATCCAACATACAAGATTATTACTGAAGCTAAAAATCTTGTTTTAAGAAGAAAGCCTCCAGGAAAACTCTTGCCATCTGCTCATGCAGTAGATAGAGAATATAAGGTTATTAGTGCTTTATATGAAACTGACGTTCCTGTTCCAAAGACATATGGGCTCTGCAAGGATGAAGATGTTGCTGGAACTGAATTTTTTGTCATGGACTGCTTAGATGGGGATATATATTGGGATCCAATGCTGCCCTCTTTAACAAAAGAACAACGCATTAAAGTTTATCAAAATAAAAATAAGACTCTTGCAGCTCTGCATAGTGTTGATTATAAGAAAGTTGGTCTAGACGATTATGGCAAACCTGGAAACTACGTAGCAAGACAAGTATCTAGATGGTCAAAGCAGTATATGGCATCAGAAACTGACAACATTGAAGCTATGAATAATTTAATTGAGTGGCTTCCAAACAACATTCCTGACGATGATGAAACTTCTATTGTGCATGGTGACTATCGCCTAGATAACATGATTATGAAAAACCAAGAGGTTATTGGAGTTTTAGATTGGGAGCTATCTACTCTCGGGCATCCCGTAGCAGATTTTAGCTATCACTGCTTAACATGGAGAACAGAGCCTCTATATTATGATTATGTAAAACTGAAAGAACTTGGCGTGCCTAATGAAATAGAATACCGAGATATGTACTCAGAGGCGACTGGCAAAGACATGTCGGCTAATTGGGAGTTCTATATGGCATTTAATATCTTTAAAGTTGCAGCTATATGTCAGGGCATTTTAGGAAGAGTAAGAGATGGGACTGCTGCTAGCAAACATGCTGAAGATAGAGGAATGAAGGTTTATCCTTTATCAGATGCGGCTTGGTCTATTGTGGAGAAAAACTTTAAATAAGTAAGCTAGTTTATTTAGAGCAGTTCTTTGAGTGGCTCTGAGACGAATGAGTATTTTGTAACCTCATCACTCTCAAATATAATTTCTTCATCATCAATCTGAAGAACTATATCTATATCCAAAGTTCTTGCACTAAATTTTGGAGCATCTCTATTTCTACCAGCCTCATCTTCAATATCTTTTAACTTTTTATTAAGCTCGTCGAAAGATAGTTCAGCATCTCCTGATACGACAAGGTTTAAAAAATCATCACCCTCAAACCCTTCTGCCTTGGTCTGATGAACTGACGAGTATTCGCTGTTGTCTAATATTTTTTGAAGTTTTTCTATAGCAAGAATAATATTTGCTTCTGCGTTAATGTTGCTTCCTAGGGAGAGGTAAAACTTCATTATCTGTGAATGACCAAACCAACATCTTTAGCGCCCCTGAGAGCTCCAGGCTTTGATACTCTTAGCTTTATAGACTCTAAGTTATATTCATCTTTTACAAGGGCCGCTATACCCTCAGCAAGTGATTCTTGAAGCTGAAAAGATGATTCTTCAACAAATTTAATTACCCCTTTGCAGATGGCCTTGTAGTCAATAGTATCTTCAATAGAATCAGTTGCAGCTGCTTTTTTACAGTCGAAAGGAAACTCCATGTCTATGGAGACTTCTTGTTTGACTTTTCTCTCCCAATCAAATATTCCTATTATGGTTTTAACTCGTAAATCTTTTATATAAATAATATCTTTCATTTTGTTAGCTCGCTTAATGGCCATCTAGCTCTTACAGATGATCCGCTAATATTAATTTTATCAGATGATCTTAGAGAGCCAACAAAGGCAATCATTGCAGCATTATCTCCACAATACTTAAGTGAGGGGTAATAAACTTTAATATTAATAGTATTTTCTAAATCTTTAATTGCAGCCCTGAGAGCTTTATTAGCTGCTACACCACCAGCAATAATCACCTCTGATCTTCCTGAAAGCTCTACTGCTTTTTTTATTTTCTTTGTTAGAACATCTATTACTGCCTGCTGAAATGAGGCAGCTATATCTGCTTTAACTTGATCTGTTAAATCATCTATATCTCTGACGGTATACAAAACAGATGTTTTGAGGCCGCTAAAGCTTAAATCAAGATTATCGCTATGCATCATAGGCCTAGGAAAATCATAGGCTTTGGAATTTCCTTTTAAGGCTAGTCTCTCTATGTGTGGACCACCGGGATAAGGTAGACCAAGAAGCTTACCAACCTTATCAAACGCCTCTCCAACCGCATCATCCTGAGATTGACCAAGTATCTTATAATCACCCCTATCTTTCACATCCACTATCATGCTGTGGCCACCACTAACCAATAAGCAGATATATGGCACTTTGATCTCAGGGAATTCCATAACAGGAGACATTAAATGTCCCTCTAAATGATTAATTGGTATAAGAGGAATATTCAATGCACTTGAGATTCCTTGTGCAAAGCTTTCTCCTATCAATAAAGCACCTAATAAACCTGGTCCAGATGTGTATGCAACCTGATCAATGTATTGAAGATCAACCTGATTTATTGCTTCCTGTAATACCGATATTATCTTTACACAATGATCTCTAGAAGCTAATTCAGGAACTACTCCTCCATACTCAGCATGCATCTTTATCTGACTAAATACAGATTCACCAATAATGCCATGCTCAGAATCATATACAGCTACTGCCGTTTCGTCACATGATGTTTCTATTCCTAAAGTTTTCATAAAAATGTTTTGCAAAAATTGTAATTACAGCCTACACTACGCGACTAATTATGCCTTCAATTATAATAAAAGAAACAGAACATTTTGACATTGGTCTAAGAAAGTTCAAACGTGCCTGCGAAAAAGCAGCAATTGTTCCTGAGATAAGAGCAAGAGAATTTTATGAAAAGCCAACTGAAAAAAGAAAACGCTTAATGGCAGCTGCTGTTAAACGTGCAAGAAAATCCAATAGAAAGTACTCTTTCCCAAGACAAAGATCCTACAGATAGCCTTGACCCTTCTTTCAGAAATTCAGTCAGACCTCAAACAAGCAATGCTTGATAAAAACGAGTTAACTCGTGATACCTTGCGGATGTTTAAATCAGAAGTCCAGAAATTTGAAATAGACAACAGAGAAACTATTGATGATGCTAAAGCTCTGCAAATTATCAATAAAATGATTAAGCAAAGAAAAGATTCTATTGCCCAGTTTACTTCTGGAGGTAGAGCAGATTTAGCAGAAAAAGAGCAATCAGAAGTTGAAGTTCTTTCTAAATATAAGCCTACTCAACTTGATGAATCAGAGATAACCACCAAAGTAACAGCAGCAATTGCTGAAGCTGAGGCTGCCTCGATGCAAGATATAG
Organism: SAR86 cluster bacterium; assembly: GCA_018607365.1. Lineage (GTDB taxonomy): Bacteria > Pseudomonadota > Gammaproteobacteria > Magnimaribacterales > D2472 > SCGC-AAA076-P13. Next base: position 24,588 of record JABBBT010000031.1, on the reverse strand, counting down.
GCAAGGTTATGGGAATTCTTAAAATATCTATTGCAGCGGGAACTGCAGACATGGGTGTTGTAAGTAAGATTGTTAAAGAGCAATTAAGCTAAATACAGTTACAGGATCATCGTATCCGACGGGAAAAAATATGGAAAGAAGCAATAATAGAAAGCCTAACGAGCTTAGAGAAATTACAATTGAACCAAATATCAATGTTCATGCTGAAGGCTCTGTCCTTGTTTCCTTCGGAAATACAAAGGTTATTTGTACAGCCTCTATAGACACCAATGTCCCAAGATGGATGAGAGGTAGTGATGAGGGCTGGGTAACTGCAGAATATGGAATGCTTCCTCGATCAACAAATGAAAGAATGGGAAGAGAGGCTGCAAGAGGAAAACAAAGTGGCAGAACACAAGAAATCCAAAGACTTATAGGAAGATCCTTAAGACAGGCAGTTAATTTAAAGTACATTAAAGGAAAAACTATAAATATTGACTGTGATGTAATTCAAGCAGATGGTGGAACAAGGACTGCCTCGATAACAGGTGGGTGTGTCGCATTATTTCTAGCTCTTCAAAATCATCACGATGACCATAGAGCAATCAAGTCATATGTTGCTGCAGTTTCTCTTGGAGTTCTAGATGGTCAGGTTGCTCTTGATTTGGACTATAAAGAGGATAGCAGTGCTGAAGTTGATTTAAATTTAGTTATGACTGACAACTCTGAAATAATTGAAATTCAAGGAACTGGCGAAGAAGCTCCATTTAATAGAGAACAGCTAGATGATATGCTTAATATTGGAAGTGCTGCTATTGCAGATATTATTCAGAAACAAAAGGCCTGCTTAAAATAAGTGAAAAATTACCAGAAAATATTTTTAAATCTTGCATTAGATGCAAAAGCATTAGAATTCGGTAGTTTCACTCTCAAATCTGGCAGAACAAGCCCCTACTTTTTTAATGCAGCTAAGATGCTGTCAGGTAATCTCTCAGAATTAGCTAATTGCTATGTTCAAGCAATTAATGAAACTGAAATGGAATATGATTGTATTTATGGTCCTGCATATAAAGGTATTTTTTTAGGGTCTATGGTTGCTGTACTCTTGAGTCAAAATGGTAATAACTACCCTCTTTCATTTGATAGAAAAGAAGTTAAGGATCATGGAGAAGGTGGGAATATTATTGGAAATAATCCTATTGGTAATGTAATGATAATTGATGATGTGCTTTCTGCAGGAACGGCTGCAAGACAGTCAATTGAGCTTATTAACAAAACTGGCGCTATTCCAAAAATATTTATTGTAGGTCTTGATAGACAAGAAAAAGGCTCTGCTGATATATCTGCATCCAAAGAACTTCAAAATGATTTTGGTATAACTGTTAAATCTATAGTTAATCTTGATACGCTTATATCATTTACTGAAAACAATTCAGACTATGCTGCGCATCTAGGAGAGCTGAAGGCATATAGAGACAATTGGGGGGCATAAAATGTTTTCAGGTATTGTTTCAGTCAAAAGCAAAGTTGCCAAAATAAAAAAATATGAAGACTACTTGTCTTTAGAAATAACTACCCCAAAAGGTTTTGATAAGAATTTAAAGAGGGGTGCGAGTATTTCTGTAAATGGAGTCTGTCTTACCTCAAAAGATAGCGGCTCTAAAACCTTAAAATTTGACGTAATAGAAGAAACGATTAGTAAGACTAATTTAAAGAATATTAATAAAGGAGATATAGTCAACCTCGAAAGGTCTATAAAAGCTTCAACTGAGATCGGAGGTCATTTGATGTCAGGTCATATTCACTTCACTGCTAAAGTTATCAAAACTGTTAATAGAAAAAATACTAAAGATATACAAATATCATTAATAAAAAAATATTTAGACTACGTTATGGAAAAGGGCTATATAGGTATAAATGGTTGCAGCTTAACAATTGGCAAGGTAAATAAAACAAACTTTTATATTCATTTGATACCTGAAACTCTAGATATAACTAATTTAGACAAACTTTCAGAAGGTGATCAGGTTAATATCGAAATAGATCAAAATACAATCACTGTAGTAAATACAGTTAAGAAAACCCTAGCTACTCAGATATCTAGCTAATACAGCCATTCTTATAGCAACACCGTTTGCAACCTGATTTCTTATTACCGAATTATCCGACTGATAAACGCTTTCAGATATTTCAATATAATTAACCGGGCCTGGGTGCATGACTATCACATCACCTCTTGCCTGCTGCACTCTTTCTGATGTTAATTCATATGCATGCTTGTAATCATCAAGATCAAGATTTAGCTCTTCTTCAAATCTTTCATGTTGAATTCTTAATGTAATAATCACATCTGCATCTTGAACAGCTAAATCAAGGTCTGGTTCATATCTTCCTAGGGCAGGATCTAAATATTTTGAACTCATGCTTGGATGACCACAAAATGTTAATGAGTTAAAAGAAAAATTAGAGATACCTTCTACGAAAGACGATGTAACGCGTGAGTGATCAAGATCACCAACAATAACGATATTTAAATCATCTATAGAGCCTTTACTATCAATAATAGTCATCAAATCAATTAAGGCTTGAGTGGGATGGGATATCGATCCCTCTCCACCATTGATAAAAACCATTTCGGGCATATATTCATCTAATTCACGAATAACTGAATCAGGATGTCTGAGGACGCAAAGATCAACTCCCATTAAGCCCAGCGCATCAACGGTTTCATATATTGATTCCCCTTTCTCTATTGAAGAGCTTGAGGCATCGAAGCCAACCACACTGCATCCTAGATTTTTTGCAGCAATTTCAAATGACGATTTGGTCCTTGTGCTCGGTTCGCAGAAAACATTTGCAACTGTTTTGTCTGGAAAAAGAGTTTCTTTCTTAAAAGAACCATCATCATTTTTAAAGTTTCTGGCAAATTCTATAAGATCAAGTATTTCTTGTTTAGATAAATCATTGATAGATAGTAAACTTTTATTCATCTAGATTTACTATTGCATCCATTTCTACATTTACTCCTAAAGGAAGTGCTGAAACTTCTATAGTTGCCCTTGCTGGATAAGGAGCTTCAAAGTGATTCTCCATAGCTTGGTTCACAATAGAAAAATCATTCATATCTGTAATGTAGATAGTTAATTTAACAATATCGGACAGACCAGCATTTGCAGCTTTACATATTGCGGTTAGATTTTTAATTACTTGTTCGGCCTGCTCTTCTATTGAGGAGTTCATTAGATCGCCAGAGACAGGACACAAGGCTACCTGACCCGAAATAAATAAAAAACTACCTGATTTAACAGCTTGAGAGTATGGACCAATAGCTTTTGGAGCATCTTCAGTAAAAATTATTTCTTTAGCCATAATATCGTTCTCTTTTAAGTTGTTTGATGTTGTTGAAAAGTAAATTGTACATAATAAAAAATGGTTTCGTTCTATTATTTATCATTAATGATTCTTGAACAGCTAGCTGTGAATTTTTTTGATCTTACCTTGGACATAATTCTTTTGAGCTCATCAAGGCTTTCAATATTTACTTCCAATGTGAACTCAGAAAATTTTTGATCGACTGCCTTGGTATTTACTTGCTCGATATTAATTCCTGCCTTTGCAAATATAGACACAATATCTGATAAAACACCTATTTTATTTTCAGTAGTAATTTTAAGCATTACTAGGTATAAATGAGATTTTTTAGAGGCCTCCCAATAAGCAGAGAAGTACCTTGGATCTTTATTGATATATGGGGATACTTGTTTACATCTTTGATGATGAACCACAATACCTCTTTCTGTATCTGAGTGTGCAATGACTGGATCGCCTTGGATGGGATGACAGCATTTAGCAAATACTACTGAAACACCTTCAATATGATTGTCGATAATAGGAACGGTCCTATTTTCTATTAATTCTTTTTCTTTTCTAATCTGCAGCCCTGAATAAAACCTTTCAGCAACAATATTTCCAGTTCTCTTTCCTGATCCTAGGTCGATTAGTAGTTTATTTAGAGTAGTGACTCCTATTGAATTGAGAACTCTTTTCAAAGTGCTCCCCCTATAATCCTCAAGTGATTTTCCTGATCTTTTTAACTCTGATTCAAGCATTAACTTTCCTGCTTTCCTAGCAGAAGAATTTTTTTGATTTCTTAGCCTAGATCTAATTCCGCTTCTTGCTTTGCTAGTTACAACAAAGTTTAACCATGCAGGGTCTGCATCTACTGGATAGTCAGATGTTATTATTTCCACCGTTTGGCCACTCTCAAGCTCAACATTAAGAGGTGCCTCTCTTCTGTTGACCTTACATCCTACAATACTATTTCCAAGCCCTGTATGAACCTCATAAGCAAAATCAATAGGAGTTGCACCAGTTTTAATGGAATACACATGACCCTTTGGTGAAAATAAATAGACCTCATTTGGTTCCAAGTCTTTTTTGATTGATTCTGCAAACTCAATTGAGCTTGTTGATTTTTTTTGAAGATCTATTAAGCCTGATAGCCATTTACTCGCTCGCAACTCTGGACCTCTTTTGCCATCATTTACCTTATAGCTCCAATGAGCAGCAATACCCATGTTGGCAGTTGCCCACATACTCCTTGTTTGTATTTGTACCTCAATTGGAAAGGCATTTAAAGCTAACAAACTTGTATGAAGAGCCTGATAACCATTAGTTTTAGGTATAGCTATATAGTCTTTAAACTTATTTTCAATAGGTGCGAAATAATTGTGAATTATTCCAAGAGCCCTATAACAATCATCCACGTTATCGACTAGTATACGGAACCCATAAACATCCAAAATTTCAGAAAATGGTTTATGCTTTTTCTTAATTTTATTATAGATACTATAAATATTTTTTTCTCTGCCCTTTACCGCGGCATTTTCTATACTATTTGTCTTTAAATGGCTTTTTAGCTCTTTTCTAATTTTTTCTACGATCTTTTTCCTGCCTCCGCTTGAACTATCTATGGCATTTTCTAACATCTGAGCTCTCATCGGATGCATGCATTTGAAAGACAAGTCTTCAAGTTCTGCTCTGAGATCTTGCATGCCAATTCTTAATGCTAAAGGGCCATAAACCTCTAACGTCTCTTTCGATTTTTGAATCTGTTTAAATCTTGGCATATGCTCAATCGTTCTCATGTTATGAAGCCGATCACAAAGCTTAACAAGTATGACTCTTACATCATTAGCCATTGCTAAAGCCATTTTTTGTAAGTTATTAGCGTTAGTCTCGGCCTTGTTCTGCATATCAAGTTTGCCTAGCTTGCTCACACCATCAATAATATTGGCAACATCTTCACCAAAATACTTAGATAGATTATTTTTTTGAACGTTACAATCCTCAAGTACATCATGCATCAGAGCAGCACATATTGAATCTGGGCCAACTTTAAGCCCTAGCATAATTTGAGTTACTGCAACTGGGTGAGTTATATAGTCTGAGCCATCTTTTCTTTTTTGGCCCTGGTGAGCATAAAAAGCAAATGTATAGGCTTTTTGAATTTTTTTAATGTCCTTGTAAGACAAATAAGATTTAGCTTCTTTATAAATAGATACAGGAAGTTTTATAACCTCTGTATCTGTAAAATTTATTAACGCGTTATTGGGTAGAGCTGCTTCAGTCAAATTAGCCCTCCAAATTATTTAGCCAGTAGTTTGTGTTTCTTCATTTCCTGGTGTTGAAAATTCATCAAGCAATACGTCTTCCTCTAAAGTTCTATCTAAAGTTTCTTTATCTAAAAGACCAGCTTCGATTTCTCTTAATGCTACAAGAGTTGGCTTATCATTATCCCATTCAACAAGAGGGTCTCTACTTGTGGTAGCAAGCTGACGAGCTCTTTTTGAGGCCATGATTATTAGATCAAACCTACTTGGTATTATTTGTAAACAATCCTCTACTGTAATTCTAGCCATATAATTTCTCCTGGGTCAGCTATTCTAATTGTTATTTACTTATTAAGACAGTAATTCTTGCAAGATCTTTGTACTTTTTTCTGTATCAATATCTTTGGAACTATCATCAAAGATAATAGATACAAGACTTTTAAGTGCATCATCGAACTCATCGTTAAGGACTCTAAAATCAAAATTATTTGCATATTTCAATTCATGTCTTGCATTTTCAAGTCTGGTTTCTATAACATCCTGAGAATCTAGTCCTCTTATATTTAGTCTATTTTTAAGCTCTTCTATACTCGGAGGGATAATAAATATGGATGTATTATCAATACTTGCTTCTTGTATCTGCTCAAACCCTTGAACATCGATATCAAGAATAATATTAATGCCTTTATCAATTCTTTCATTTATATATGACCTTAGAGTTCCGTATTGGTAGTTATGAACCAATGCACACTCAACAAAGTCATCTTTTGATTTTAAAGTATTGAATTTTTCATCAGAAATAAAGAAATAATCTTTAGCATTACTTTCACCCTCTCTTGGTTTTCTTGTTGTCGCAGAAATGGAGAGCTCAATATTGTTGTTATTATTAATAATAGCCTTTATAAGTGACGATTTTCCAGCACCAGATGGTGCAGAAATTACTATTAATTTTCCTTTTTTATTATTCAATGTTTTGTGCCTGCTCACGCATCTCTTCAATTGAGAGCTTCATCTCTAATGCTATCTGTTTATATAAAGGCTCATCAAGTTTTACAGATAGGGTACTAGTTTCCCTAAATAACTCCTGAAGGACAAAATCAATTTTTTTTCCACTCGTTACTTTTGATCCTAACTCTTGTTTTAAAGAATTGGTATGAAAGATTATTCTTTCTATCTCTTCTGCAACGTCATGCTTTAATACGAGTAGAGCAACCTCCTGTTCTAGGCGGCTCATGTCGAGAGTTAATGATAGATTTGAAATCTTGCTATTTAAATTATCATATCTCTTTTTTGTTAGCTTTTTATTAGAGCCTGATAGGCTTAAAGCATTCTTCTCTATTTTATTAATTTTTTGAAGAAATAATTTTTCAATTTTAGCTCCTTCTAACGCTCTATCATCTAGAAGGTTTTTTAAAGATTCTTTAAAAACTTTTTTGACTAAATTTAATTTAATATTTGTGACTTGCTCAACATTTATTATTCCAGGCATGTCCTTCACATCAGAAAAGCTTAAATCCTCTGATTTGATATGCTTAATATTTTTTATTGTTTTTATTAAATTATCTAATGATGAATTGTTAACTAGAAACTTATTTTCTGAAGGGAACTTTAGCTTGAATCTAATATCAACACTTCCACGTCTTATTTTTTTTGATGTGATATCTCTTACATGAACATCTAGTTCACTAGGAAGGTCATTTGGTTTTGTAGAAATTTCAAGAAACCTGTGGTTTACAGTCTTAATCTCACAATAAATTTCGATTTTTGAATCTAGATATCTCGAAGAGCCGAAGCCTGTCATGCTTTTAGTCATTGTGTTATTGTATTTCTCTTGGGGTTATAGTTCTAGGATTAATCATCAAAAGTAAAGCCCAATTTTTTCAATTTGATATTTGATATGCACTTACTAGACCCTTCTACTTCTTTATCTTCAGAGCAATGAATAATATTAGTATTTGAGCCGCTCTTGGGCTTGCTTATAAAAAAATCTATTATTTTTGCTGCATTGTTTCTGTGCAGTCTATTAAAAGGTAATTTGTCTGAACTTGTATCATATAGTCCTGAAAATCTAAGAATAATTAAATTATCTTTGAAATAATCTATGAGCATTGATTCGTATTCTTTTATGATATTGCCTCTAAAGTCATTGGGAATTGCAAGGTCATTTTCTGTTAATTTACCCTTTTGGTTAGATCCAAACACCCTGGTTGAAGAAATAGAAATGAATTTTTTAAACTCTAATAGTGGAAGTGATTTTTGAATATTTTTTAGTGCGGTTATAAACCCATCAAGATAGCCTTTTTCAGACATTTCACTTGGCTTTGGTATAAATATGATAGCTTCAAAAGATAGATCTTGAACTGGCATAGCTTCTCCAGAAAGCCAGTCCCAAGAATAATGTGTAATGCTCTCTTCCACGACCAGAGATCTGCTCAGAGCATATAAATTGTACTGTTTGTTGATACGGGCACTTAATCTATGGCCAATATCTCCATAGCCTATTATTAGGATATTTTTTTTCACGATTTAATTTAACATATGATCCAGAGGATTAACTCTGGATCATAAGAATTTGAAAGTACTTTTATATACTTAGAAGAGGCGCTATAACCAAACTAACAATAGCCATAACATTAATCAAAATATTCATTGCTGGTCCTGAGGTATCCTTGAATGGATCTCCAACAGTATCACCAACAACAACAGCTGAATGAGTATCAGATCCTTTGCCACCAAGATTTCCCTTTTCAACATACTTTTTAGCGTTATCCCATGCTCCACCAGCATTAGCCATCATTAGTGCTAAAGAAACACAACCTAGCAATCCACCAGCAAGCATTCCGCCTAAAGCTTCTGCTCCAAGAACAAATCCAACTACAGCAGGCATGCCAACTGCAATAACACCCGGTACCATCATTTTTTTCAATGACGCTTGAGTTGCTATTTCAACACATCTTTCAGAATCTGGGTCGGCTGTTCCTTCCATCAAGCCATCGATTTCTTTGAACTGTCTTCTAATTTCATTAATCATTTCAAAAGCAGCGTCACCCACAGCCTTCATAGTTATAGATGCGATAGCAAATGGAATACATCCACCAATAAACATTCCAACAAGAACGATCGGTTTTGTTAATGCTAAAGAGAACTCAGGGTTGTTTAAAGATACAACAGCAGAGAAAGCAGAAATAATTGCAAGAGCAGCTAAAGCGGCAGCTCCAATAGCAAAACCTTTTCCAATCGCTGCAGTTGTGTTACCAAGCTCATCTAATGAGTCAGTAATATCTCTAACCTCTTTGCCCATTCCAGACATTTCTGCAATTCCGCCTGCATTATCTGCAACTGGACCATATGCATCAATTGCCATAGTAATACCTACAGTAGATAGCATTCCAACAGCTGCTATACCTACGCCATAAACACCCGAAAGACCTGTAGAAACAAAAATTATTGAAGCTAGAATTAAAATTGGTATTACAACAGACTCCATCCCAACGGCTAAACCAGAAATCATTACTGTGGCAGGACCTGTTTCTCCAGATTCCGCAATACTTCTTACAGGCTTCTTCTCAGAATCTGTATAGTATTCCGTTATCAATCCAATTAAAACTCCTCCAACTGCACCAGCAATAACACACCACCAAACAGCGGTTGCTACACCTGGAAGAGAGCTTATTACAAACCATGCAAAAATTATAAACACGATTGGTGCTAAAAAAGTACCTGATCTAAGAGCATTTGCAGGCTTTATTGATGATAAAAGCTTAACTAATATTATTCCTAGTATTGAAGCTACCAAGCCAACAGACGCCAATAACAAAGGAAGCATCATCATATCTTGAGATCCTAAAGTATATGCTATAGCAATAGAAGCGATCATAGATCCGCAGTATGATTCAAAAATATCAGACCCCATTCCAGCTACGTCTCCAACGTTATCACCAACATTATCAGCAATCACACCAGGGTTTCTTGGATCATCTTCAGGTATCCCAGCTTCAATTTTGCCAACTAAATCGGCACCAACATCAGCACTTTTTGTGAATATGCCGCCGCCAACTCTTGAGAATAAGGCAACAACAGAAGCACCCATTCCAAAGCCTTCTAATGCATGAACATGACCATCACTAAAAAAGTAATACAATCCACCTAGACCAATAAGCCCAAGAGATGCTACACATAGGCCCATTACTGAACCGCCATAAAAAGATACTGATAAGGCAGCTGCAGCACCATCCTGCTGAGCAGCAGTTGCTGTTCTTACATTTGCTTTAGTAGCTGCGTACATACCAATGAAACCGGCAAGAGATGAAGCTGCTGCACCAGTAATAACTGCAATTGCAGAGTGAATACCAAGACCTAGATATACTAATACGACTAGAACACTCATGAAGGCTAGTAAGTATTTGTACTCTGTTTTCATAAAAGCTAGCGCGCCATTATGTATTTGATCACCAATTTTTTTTACTTTGTCTTGGCCATCAGGATATTTCATTACAAGTCTATACACTATAAGTGCAGCAACCATGCCAACTAGACCTAGTAATGGTGGAATTAATAAAACATTCATATGGAACCCCTTTTTAAAAAGGGCATTCTATCAAATTATTATAAAAAAGACGTATTTAAATACTATTTATTATAAATATTTTTATCTAGCAACCCTTCAGAATTTGCAACGATACAAGCAACTGCGGCATCACCAGTTACATTTACAGATGTTCTTAACATATCAAGAATTCTGTCTACTGCCAATATAATCCCAATTGCTTCTAAGGGAAGACCAAACTGTTGGAGAATTATTACTAATGTTATTGTCCCGGCAGAAGGTACTGCCGCTGTCCCAATTGAAGTTACAACTGCCAAAATAACAACTTGAACATACTGGATAAGTGACAGATCAATACCAGACATTTGAGCAATAAATATTGTTGCCATTCCTTGCATGATTGCGGTTCCATCCATATTTATTGTCGCTCCGACAGGAATTACAAAAGATGCAACATTCTTATTAACACCTAGATTGTCTTGAACTGTTTTTAAAGTTACAGGAATAGTTGCTGCGCTTGATGAGGTTGAAAATGCAAAAATTGCAACTTCTCTCATTTTCTTAAAGAAAGTAAATAGACTTAGATTGGTAAACATTTTCAGTATTAAAGAATAGGTAACAAAAGCATGTATAAACAAAACTAATATCAATAAAGTTACATACTTAAAAGCTTCTTGGAAAATATCAAGCCCATCAGCAATAACGAACTTTCCTATTAAACAAAATACACCTATTGGAGCAAACGAGATAATCATAATTACAAGCTGCATAAATACAGTATTAAGCTTTTCAAAAGACTCACTAAAGTTATTAGTTAAGTGGTTGGTTTTATTTAGAGCTAGTCCAAATAAGATACTAAAAAATACAACTGCTAGCATTTGATTATTTGCCATAGCTTCAATAATATTTGAAGGAAATATATCTAAAATAGTTTCATAGATACCCTGGCCTTGTGGAAGCTTATCCGGAGGAGAAATATTAGATGAGTATCCTGAGCCTGGTTTAAAAATAGAACCAATGATCAAAGATAGAGTAACTGCGATGGCTGTTGTTGATAAGTATAGTGAAACTGTTTTTAAGGTTATGTTTCCAAGGCTCGTCATATTTGTAAGAGATGAAATCCCAGAAACAAGGGAAAAGAAAACCAAAGGCACGATAAGGAGTTTCAGGAGATTAACAAAAATAGAGCTACCTAAATTAAAAACATAAATTTCAATGAATTCCTTCAGTCTTAATGGAAGGAAATTAGAATAATAAAGAATGGCACCTAAAACAAAACCAACCAGCATTCCAAGGAGGATGTTCCTAGTCAAATTTTTTGGTGCATCAATCATTAGATTTCTATCATATCAAAGTCTTCCTTGCCAACACCACATTCTGGACATAACCAATCATCAGGTACGTCTTCCCATTTAGTTCCAGGCTCAATTCCATCATCTGGCCAACCAAGTTCCTCGTCGTAAATTAGACCACACACGATGCATTCCCACTTTTTTAATTCCATAATTTAATAAACGTTATAAATATTAATAAAAAACTTCCGAGTATAATATCAGATTTATAAAACATAACTATGCAGCTCAATCAAATATCATCTTGGAAAAAATATGACAATATTAATAATGATGTACAAAATGAGTTTGTAAAATCTTGGCTGCTTGAGCTAGGTCCAATTACAAAAAGAATTAGTGAAAAGAAAAATTTTAGTCTTGAGCTACTAAAAGATGATGTAGGGGAGGTAGAAATTCAAGATCAGAGATTTATTGATTCTTTAGCTAAAGAGTTTAAGGTTAGAGAAGTCCTGCTTTATGGAGATAAGATACCATTAGTTTTTGCTAGGACCATTATCCCTCTTCTAACAATAGAAAAAGGACTTGCTGAGCTTGGTAAGCTTGGCACAAGGCCACTTGGAGATATTTTGTTTGAAAAAAAAATATTTAAAAAAGAAGAATCAGCTTATGCATCATTTGAGTTACAACAAGATATTTTTTGGGGAAGAAAAATAAAGTATTCAGTAAATGGGCAACCTTTCTCTGTCATGGAAGTTTTTCTTTTTAAGAATGAAATCTAAGATATTAAATTTCATCAAGCTAGCTAGACTAGACAAGCCAATCGGTATTTATCTTTTGTTATGGCCTTCCTTGCTTGGCCTTCTTCTTGGAGCAATTTCAGAGGGATATATTGATTTTGAAAATATACTTATCGTTTTAGTAGGCTCAGTTTTAGTAAGGTCTTGCGGATGTGTCATTAACGATATTAGCGATCGCAATTTTGATAAAGTTGTTGAAAGAACAAAAGAAAGACCCCTTGCGTCAGGGAATATTTCACTTAAAGAAGCTTGGATATTTTTTATAATATTATCTATAGCTTCATTTTGCTTATTATTACTAACCCCGCTGCTGACATTAAAAATTGCACTATTTGTTTCTCTTCTAATTATTTTATACCCCTTGTCTAAAAGATTCTTAAAAGCTCCTCAACTTATACTAGGCATAACATTTGGTTCTGGATCGGTAATCTCATACTCACTTCAATCTGAAAGTTTTTCGTTATCAATTATTATCTTATATTTTGGTCTTGTGGCTTGGATCGTAAGCTTTGATAGCTTCTATGCGCTTGAGGATATTGATGATGATAAGAAAATTGGCATAAACTCAACTCCAATCCTCTGGGGGGGTAAAACAATATTTATTGCCAATGCCTTGCATCTTATCTTTTATGCGTCACTTTTATTAATTGCTTATTTAAATGAATTTTCTATTTTCTTTTTACTCACTATGGGAATATTGTTAATTCTTTTTTACTTCCAAAACCGGTTAGCAAAGAAAGAACTTTACCTGGATGCATTCAAGACAAATAACTATATTGGCTTGTTTGCAGTTCTTGGTTTTACTGCAGAAATATTTTTTATATAAGCAATGACCATAAAAAATAAATTTTTAAATAGTATTTCTGATATACCTATTAATGATTTTAAAGAAAACTTAAATGGATATAGATCTCCATTTATGTCATATGAATTTTTAGATGCGCTTGAAAGAAGTGGCTCTGTCAATGCCTCGACTGGATGGCAGCCTTTTCATTTTGCCTCTTTTGATAAAAACAAATTGAACAGCTTTATGCCTTTGTATCTTAAAAATAATAGTCAAGGCGAATTTATTTTTGACCATCAGTGGTCTTACGCACTTAATAGAGCAAATAGGAACTATTACCCAAAACTTTTAAGCGCGATTCCCTTCACGCCCTGCGAAACTAAAAAAATCATAACAAAGCATACTAGCAATCAAGACCACTGTATTGATATAACCAAAGAATTGATGGAAGAAAAAAATATTGAAACCTGGCATATTCTTTTTCCTAATCAGGATTTTGGAGAGCACCTGCTTTCTCAAGGTTTTATAAAAAGAAATGGTTATAGGTTCGTTTGGAATAATAAAAAATATGATGAATTTGATGACTATCTAAATATTTTTACATCCAGGCAAAGAAAAAATATAAAAACTGAAAGAAAAAAGATTAGGGAACTTGGCATTACCTTTATTACAAAGGACTCTAATACAATTACTGAAAATGATTGGGATGAGTTTTATCTTTTTTATAAAAATACATATACAGATCGAATGCAGGCTCCATATTTAAATAATGATTTCTTTAAGCTCGTTCATAAACATAAAAACACCTTAAAGCCAGTAATTTTTTTTGCTGAATATGAAAATAAAAAAATTGCAGGCTCGCTCTGCTTTCAAGGTGAAAATACACTTTATGGGAGGCACTGGGGCTCATTTGATAATATAGATAATCTTCATTTTGAATGCTGTTACTATCAAGGAATAGATTACTGTATTAAAAATAATATTCAGTTTTTTGATCCAGGTGTTCAGGGGGAACATAAGATAAGACGAGGCTTTGAGCCACGAGCTTGTGACTCTTATCACTTTATCCTTAAAAAAGATTTTAGGGATGCTATAAAAAAGTTTTGCTATGAAGAAAGTAAATCTATCGAAAATTACTTACAAGCGTGTCAAGAATATACACCTATAAAAAAAGAATATAGAATTTAGTAATGATTAAAACGCTTCCTATTACATCACATCACTTGGCAATTTGTGAGGGGAACTTTTTACGATTAAAGAAGCTTTTGAATGAATTCAAAGAAAGCCGATATGAGTTTGAAGCTATAAATCCTGACCTTTCATCTTCAGCAATTAGTTTTAAAGTGCTTGATAGAACTAAGCACACCCTTCTGGTTGAAGCCAAGCAAAACGATGACCATCCTGAGGAAATTAATAGCTTTATCTTAAAAATCCAAATTAGTATTGATGCTCAATTGGCTGAAGTTCTTGAGTATCAGGGAGAAAAATCACTTCCATTTTATTACAAAGCATCAAAAGCACACTCATTAGATGAGAAGGCCCAACAAAATAGGTTTTTAACAGAGTGGCTAGAAAGTATTTTTATATCTGGCATTGCCTCAAAAAAGAGTTTGCAGAAAATTATTGATAATGAATAAGACCATTCTTTATTTTCATGGATTTAAATCCTCATCTAATTCAAAAAAAGCTCATAATCTAAAAAAATTTATTACTAATAGCTCTAAAAATACATCAATAATTATTCCTGATCTCAATGATGGGTTTCATAAGGCCGATGCGCAAATAAATAATTTAATTAAAAGCTGTGAAACAGATCTTGTCTTTATGGGGAGTTCCCTTGGAGGATATTATGCATTGTATTATGCGCAGATACTTTCAGCCAAAGCAGTTTTGATAAACCCAGCAATTCCTCCATTGATTGGTTTTGACAAAAACCTTGGAGAAAATGAAAATTATTCTACTGGAAATAAATTTACAATAAGTGAGGAAGATATCTCCTTTCTTAAAAGTCTGAGTCATAAAAAGCTATTACACCCTAACAAGGTAATGGTTTTGGTTGAATCTGGGGATGAGATCTTGGCATTTGATAAAACAATTGCATATTTTAATGGCGCCCATATTGATATTACATTCGGCGGAGACCACTCTTATCAATCATTGCCAAATAAGTTTATAAAGATTAAAAAATTCCTATCTTTATCTTAAAAGCATTTTATAAGTGCAAATCAATCTTTAATGTTCTAAAATAGTGCATAATAAACTCTTTTATAGTGCAAATATCAATTTTATAATGGCATAGGAATTGCTTTAGTTAAGATAGGTTTAAAAAAATTTAGGAGAAACAATGTCAATAAACTATAAAACATACGAATACATATGGCTTGATGGATATGAGCCAGAGTCCTCAATGAGGAGTAAAGTTAAAGCAACAGATGCGGATACTCCGCCTGATTGGTCTTTTGATGGATCATCTACACAGCAAGCTGAAGGCGGAAGCTCTGATTGTTTGTTGATACCTGTTCAAACTTATGCAAATGACAATGGTCATGATATTGTGATGACTCAAGTTCAATCAGCTGACCATACAACACATCCATCAAACTTTAGAGCTGCAGCAGAAGCAGTGGTTACTGATGAGTGGTGGTTTGGTTTTGAACAAGAATTCTTCTTTACAGACCCAGAGACAGGCGATCCTTTGGGATGGGAAAAAGGCGAGCCAAAAGCTCAAGGTGATTACTATTGTGGAGTTGGAGCTGGCAATGTAGTTGGAAGAGAAATTTCTGATATACATTTACAAGCTTGCCTTGATTTGGGAATAACACTTACTGGAACTAACGCTGAAGTGGCACTTGGTCAATGGGAATATCAATGTTTAGGAAAAGGTATTAAAGCTGCTGATGATCTATGGGTAAGTAGATATCTTCTATATAAAATTGCTGAAGAATTTGGTGTCGGCGTTAACATTCACCCTAAACCAAAAACTGGAGATTGGAATGGTTCAGGCATGCATACAAACTTCTCAAATGAAGAGATGAGAACAAATGGAAGTGAGGAGTTATTTAACTCAATGTGTGACAAACTCGGCGCGGTACACAAAGAAGGTATTGATGCATACGGATCTGATAATGATATGAGATTAACTGGGCTGCATGAAACCCAGAGCATTGATCAGTTTTCATATGGCGTAAGTGATAGGGGTGCTAGTATAAGAATACCTGTTTACACAGTTGAGCATAACTGGAACGGGTATTTAGAAGACAGAAGACCTGCATCTAACGCAGATCCATACAAGATCCTATCCCATATTGTAGGGACATTAACAAAATAATTAATATATCTTAGCTCCTTGAAAGAGGAGCTAAGCTTTAAATGGCTGATATCAATACTATAAAAAATACTCTATTAAATCAGCTTGCTTCTGAGATTATTGTTTTAGATAAAGATTTAAATCTAGTCTGGATGAATGATTCTGCAACAAGTAATGGCTGGATCTTCAATAATACGAAAACAAGCCTAATTACTGATCAGCTTGGTGATAAAACATCTATAGAACTAACAAAACTCCTCATAGATTGCGCCACCTCAGGAGCATCTGTAACTAAAAGAGGTTTTAAGCTTTCGACATTATCAGAGAAAAATAGAATAGTTGATCTAACTGTAAGTTGGTCGGGGAATGACAATGTTTTAATAATGGAATTATTCTGTATCGATAACCTTAATAAAATTATCGACTCATCAAAAATTTTTTCTACACAAAAAATAGCAGCAAATCTTGCAAGAACTTTAGCTCATGAAGTTAAAAATCCACTATCTGGAATTAAGGGTAGCGCTCAAATACTTTCATCAAAATTAAGTGATGACTTCTCTAAAAAATTCCTAAAAATAATAATAGATGAAACTGAGAGATTGAATAATATAGTTACAAAAATATTAACGCCTCCCAAAAAACCTAAACTAGAACTTTTTAATATTCATTCCGCATTAGAGAAAGTATTTGCCTTGTCTCAAGTTGATAAAGACGGCAGTTTAATTTTAAAGAGGGACTATGATCCAAGTATTCCAGAAATATATGGTGACGAAGATTTATTTATTCAGGCAATATTAAATATTGTAAAGAATGCTCAGCAGGCTCTATTGCTAACGACTAACCCAGTTATAACAATTAAATCACGAGTTTCATACAGTCAACCAATTAATGGGAATCTTCACCCAACTCTTTGCGAGGTTAGTATTATCGATAATGGACCAGGCATACCAACTGATATTCAAGAACAAGTATTTTTTCCAATGGTTTCCTCTAAAGAACATGGTTCTGGTCTAGGGCTTTCAATTTCTCAAGATATTATTAGGATTCATGGAGGAGCAATTACTTTTAAAACCAAATCTGGAGAAACTGCTTTTTCAATACAAATTCCAATCAAACTAAATACAGAGGTCCAAAGTGCATAAAGTATGGGTTGCTGATGATGACAATGCAATTAGAATTGTTTTAGATGAAAGCCTCTCTTCTGCTGGCTTTGATGTAAAAACATTTTCTTCTGGTGATGACGTAGTCACTCAATTAAAAATTGAAGAACCTGATCTAATATTAACTGATGTGCAGATGCCAGGAATGCTTGGCTATGATCTTCTTAAGCATATAAATGATAATCATGAAAACATTCCTGTGATCATCATGACTGCATTTACTGATATGCAAGCTGCTGTTGATTCTTATGGAGGTGGGGCTTTTGAATATATCCCTAAACCCTTTGATCTCGACGAGGCTACCCAAATAATTAATAGGGCTTTAGAAAAAAAACCAGCGACCAAAGGACTTAAGACAAAGCCAACAACTGACATAATAGGTGAGTCTGCTTCAATGCAGAATGTTTTTAGAGCAATTGGTAAGCTCTCAAATACAAATGCAACTGTTTTGGTTCAAGGCGAGTCAGGAACAGGAAAAGAATTAATAGCCAAATCTCTTCATAAAAATAGTCCTAGAAATGATATGCCTTTTATTGCATTAAATATGGCAGACATTCCTAAAGAACTTGTTGAGTCAGAATTATTTGGCCATGAAAAAGGAGCTTTTACAGGAGCTGTTGAGAAGAGAATTGGTAGGTTTGAGCAAGCAAATGGCGGCACTTTATTTCTAGATGAGATCGGAGACATGCCACTAGATTCTCAAACAAGACTTTTAAGAGTTTTATCAAATAAAGAATTTTATAGAGTGGGTGGTGATAAGCCTATTAAAGTTGATGTAAGGATAATTGCTGCAACACATCAAAATTTAAATAACCTAGTTTCACAAAAGTCTTTTAGAGAGGATCTTTTTTACAGGCTAAATGTAATTAAAATAGATGTACCTCCTCTCAGAGATCGAAAGGAAGATATTGGAGCTCTTACTAAATACTTTCTAAAGAATCACTCCGACTCATTGGATGAGGAGTTAAGGGTTCTTTCTCCCGAGGTAATGGATGTTATCGCTAACTACAATTGGCCAGGAAATGTAAGGCAACTTGAAAATATCTGTTACTGGCTTGCACTTATGACTCCAACTCAAAATGTAAAAATCCAAGATCTCCCATCGGAAATAAAGGACCATGAGGCCGAGGAGCCCACATCTGATTCTTGGGAAGATCGTTTTAATTCATGGGTTAAAAATATTGCATCATCTGTAGATAAAGACTTAATGGGGATTGCTAATAAAAAATTAGACAAAATTATTATAAGAGCAGCACTAGATAAAACTAATGGAAGAAAAAATGAAGCAGCTATTTTGCTTGGGTTAGGAAGAAATACTCTTTCAAAGAAAATGAAGGATCTTGGTATCTAAACTAAAGGAAGGTTGGACTGTCTCCACTCTCCAATGCCGCCTTTTAATATCAAAATATCATTAAGCCCTTCTTTATTGAGGATTTCTCCAGCATTACCAGATTGGCTGCCCATCTCACAAACAAGAACGATAGATTTATCAGAATTCTGAAGTTTATAGGTACTATTTTCTAAAGTATTAAAAGGAATATTAATAGCGCCAGTAATATGGCCCTTTTCAAAATCATCAGAAGGTCTCAAATCAACCAGAAGCATATTATCTGCGTTAGCAAGAGCGGTTAATTCTTGACATGATATTCTCTTGCCGCCCTTTTGAGCATTGGATCTAATCAATAAGATTATGGCTATAAATAATGGTACAGAAAGATAGTAATGATCTATTAGAAATAAAGTAATATTAACCATTGGAGTATTATCTATTAAAATAAAACAAAATTCTTCAAAATATATAAAAATGAAAAAAAGAAATCTTATACTCGTAAGACATGGGCAGAGTGAGTGGAATGCAAAAAATTTATTTACTGGCTGGAAAGATCCTGATCTAACAAATCTTGGGTTAAATGAAGCAAGTAATGCTGGAGCTCTCATCAAAGAAACTCAGATTGAGTTTGATGAAATGTTTACTTCTAACTTGGGTAGAGCACAAAGAACAGGTGCAATAATTTTAGATTTATTAGCGCAGACCAATATCCTAATAACTAAAAATGAAGCATTAAATGAAAGGAATTATGGAAGTTTGGCAGGTCTAAATAAAGATGATGCTAGAAAAAAATGGGGAGAAGAACAGGTACATATATGGAGGAGATCATTTGATATACCGCCACCTGATGGAGAGAGTCTAAAAAATACAGCTGAAAGAGTTTTACCTTACTTTAATCAGCAAATTATGCCCAAGATTATTGATGGAAATAATATATTAATAGCAGCTCATGGAAACTCATTAAGAGCATTAATAATGCAGTTGGATGGAATATCACAAGAAGATATCGTAAACCTTGAAATACCTACAGGAGCTCCAATTCATTACTCTTTCAATAATGATGGTTCTATTATTAAAAAAGACAATCTCTATGAATGAGCAAAATCATACAAGTTAAAGATCGGTTATCTGATCTTGTCATTGAGTGGTATAGGTCTCATGGAAGAGAAGGATTGCCTTGGAGAAAGAATATTACTCCATATAAAATTTGGATTTCTGAAATTATGCTTCAGCAAACTCAAGTTAAAACTGTAATTCCTTACTATCTTAGGTTTATAAAAACATACCCTACTTTTAATTCTTTAATTTTAGCCAGTGAGGACCAGATCATCGCTCTTTGGTCCGGGCTGGGTTTCTATAGAAGAGCAAAAAATATTTATAATGCTAAGGAGCAGATAAAGAATTCATTTAATAAAAAATTTCCTGATAACTTTGATGATCTGATGTCTCTTCCTGGTATTGGTGAATCAACCGCAGGGGCAATAATGTCTATTGCATATAACAAATCATATCCAATCCTAGATGCAAACGTTAAAAGAGTTCTTGGCAGATACTCAAATGTTACTAAAGAATCTGCTTCAAAAAAAAATAAGGTTTTGTGGGAGATATCAAGAAAGGAGACTCCAGTAAATAATGTATTTGACTATACACAGGGGGTTATGGATCTTGGTTCGACTATATGCAAGCCAAAAGACCCACTTTGCGCACAATGCCCTATAGCCTCTATATGTGATTCTGCATTTACGATAATTGCTGATAGTTCTAAAAAAGAAAAAATAAAAAAAGATAAGTCACAAGTAAATATTAACTTTACTCTTGCTCATACAGATAATGAATACCTTCTCTTTAAGAGGAATGAAAAAACATTTTGGGAAGGATTATGGCTTCCATCTGAACAACCAAAAATACATAAAATTTTTAAAAAGAAATCTTGCGGTGAAGTTCATATAAACAGAAAACACAAATTAACTCATTTAGATTTAAATATGAGTATCACACTATTAAGATATAATAATTCTTTTGATATTAACTCAAATAGCGAATATCGCTGGGTAAAAAAAATTGATATTAACAATGTTGGTATGCCGGCGCCAATTAAAAAAATAATTTTAGAAATATGACAGATACAGTTTTTTGTAAAAAATTTAAGGAAGAGCTGCCAGCACTTAAGATACCACCAATGCCAGGACAGAAAGGACAAGATCTTTTGTTATCGATCTCACAAAAGGCATGGGATGAATGGAAATCGCATCAAACAACCCTTATTAATGAAAAGAGGTTGGATATGTCTAATGCAGATAGCAGATTGTGGCTGATGAACCAAATGGATAAGTACTTTAATAATGAGGATTATGAAAAAGCTTCCGGTTTTAAGGCCTTAGATTAAAAAAATAGCCGTTTTTTAAAGTGATTTAGAGCCCTTCTTTTTGATTTACAAAATAAAAAAAATAGAGTCTAATTTATTAAGATAGTTTAATAATGAGGATTAGATTTGACTAATAAAACGAACTCTAAATTTCCTACAGAAGCTGATATAGTCATTGTAGGAGTGGGTGGGATAGTTGGCTCAATGCTTGCTTACTGGCTTGCTGATCTTGGCCAAAAAAATATTGTTGGCTTAGAAAAATCTTCTGTCATTCCATCTGATATAGCATCCACTGCTCACGCATCAGACTTTGTTTACAATACAACCCATGACAAGCTGGGATGTTGGACAACTGAATTCAGTAGAAAGTTTTATGAAGATAATGGCTTCTTTTTAAAAAAAGGAGGTCTCGAGATTTGTAGAAAAGATGATGATGCTCGATGGGAAGAGCTCAAAAGAAAGGTAGCATCAGGCAAAGCCTTTGGTACAAACGTTAGGTTAATATCTGCCTCCGAAGCTAAAGAAAAATTTCCATTGTTAGAAGAAGAATCTATAAGAGGTGCTATGTGGGATCCAGATGCTGGTCTAGTTACACCCCGATCACAAGATGTAGTTAGTTTTGCTGTAGAAACTGCAAAAGATAAAGGCGCTCTTAAGACATTTACTGACACACCAGCAATTGACTTTGAAATTGAAAATGGAAAAGTTGTTGGGGTAAAAACCGATAAAGGAATAATCAAAACTACTAAAGTTGTTATTGCATCAGGTATATGGGGGCCATTGATGGGGAAAAAAGCTGGAGTTCCTATTCCACTAATGCCTTTAGAACATCCTTTGCTATTTTTTGGACCATTGCCTGAAGCGCAAGGTGCTGAAGATTTTTTAGTTTATCCACTTTTAAGAGATCAAGGGAATTCTGCATATGTAAGGGATACTGGGAGACTGCATGGCGGAATGCTTGAGTGGGGTTTTTATGAAGATAAGAATCCAAGACTGGTTGATCCAGAGGACATTGGTAACCCAGAAAAAACAATGGGATCAGATTCTATGCGCTATCTAGATCTTGAAGAGGTTGCAGAGCCTCTAGAAAAGGCTTTCGAAACAACGCCTATTCTAAATGAGCTCGGATGGGATGAAAAAAGTTCTTTCAATGGGCTTCTATCAGTTACTCCAGATGCGGGATCTTTAATAGGCGAAAGCCCAGAGGTTAGAGGTTTTTGGCTATGTGAGGCTGTCTGGGTAAAAGATGGCCCAGGATGCGCAAGGCTTTGCGCTGAATCAATGGTTCTTGGTAAGACTCAAGTAGATATGCATGCATTTGATATAGCAAGATTCTATCCTGAACAAAAAGAAAAAGAATTTGTTAAAAGTAGAGTCTATGAGAACTCTCAAACCGTATACACCCCTGCTGTTCATCCAAGAGAGCCTTACATTAGTGAAAGGGAAAAATTTGTCAGTCCTTTCTATAAAAGAGAGAAGGAGCTTGGTGGCCACTTTGATAATGAGGTAGCAAGATGGGAGCGAGCATTGGCTTATGAGAGCAACAGAGATAAGCTTGAAGAGTATTTAGCAGATATTCCTGTCAGAGGAAATGAATGGGATCGACGCCATGTGCCTTATGAGCTTGCCAATGCTGAGCACTTAGCCATGAGTGATTCGGTGGGGATGATTAACCTTTCTCATTTTCCCATTATGGATATCGAAGGTCCAGATGCAGAGCAAATGCTAGAGTATCTTTCAGTTGCTAAAGTTGGTGGGAATACTCCTATTGGGAAAGTAGTTTATACAAACTTTCTTGATGAAGATGGTGGTGTTCATGCTGATTTAACAATTTCTCGTCTTGGAGATAATAAATACAGAATAGTAACTGGTGGCGCAGATGGAAACAGAGACTGGGTTCTTTTGAGAAACTATCGCGATGATAATGGTTTAAATGCAGATATCAGAATACGTACTCATGAAGTTGCAACACTAGGGTTATGGGGTCCTCAAGCAGAAGCTGCTTTGGGTAATTTTATTGATCCAAATGAAATTACTTTAGAAAACTTCCCTTTTGTAACTGCAAAAAATTTAACTCTAAGTTTGTCTGGAGGTAAAAAAATTGAAGTCTGGGCAGCTCGAATATCTTATGTGGGAGAAAATGGCTGGGAGATTTATTTAAATAATAATAGCGAGGAAGGTTTAGCTCTTTATGACTCTTTACTTGAAGTGGGTGTGGTTCCTGTTGGTATAGAAACCTATGCTAATAGCAGACGTCTTGAAAAAAGCTTTAGGCTTCAGGGCGCAGATCTTGAAACGGAATACAATGCTTGTGAAGCAGCAATTCAAAGACCTCTAGTAAAAGAAGCTGATTTTCATGGTAAAGCTGCATACCTTAAACACAGAGAGGAAGAGCCTTGCGCCCTTCTATGTACTATGACTGTTGATGATTTATGCGTTTCAGGAAAAGCAAGATATCCTGTTGGCATTGCACCAATTATTGATCCAGATACCGGCAATGTCCCTTTGGACAGCAAAGGAAGAAGGTCATACACAACGGGGATGTCGTATTGTCCTTCTATAAAAGAATTCGTTGTCATGGGTTATTTGCCTAAAGAGATTGCTCAAGAAGGCAAAAAGCTTTTAATAGAATACTTTAATGAGGATGGCGACGGCTTGTACCCCATTACAGTAAAGATAGTTGGCAAGGGATCACTTTATGACCCAAGTAATGAAAAGGTAAGAACTTAAATAATTAAAAATTTAATCTTAATGACATTGCGTGAAATCTTTTCTATAATCCAGTTTCACTAAGGCCTGATAGCTCAGTCGGTAGAGCAAAGGATTGAAAATCCTTGTGTCGGTAGTTCGATTCTACCTCAGGCCACCATTCAATTAATTGTTCTTTAGCTTTACAGGTAACTCCTGAATGGCATGCACAAAATTATTTGGTGCAACCTTCCAATCTCCTGTTACTTTGTAATCTGGAAACCTAGATAAAAATTGTGAGAAGAATTCTCTTAGTTGCATTAACGCCACCGGCTTACCTAAACATGTATGTCTACCAATTCCGAAAGCAAGGTGCTTGTCTGCATTATTTCTTAAAATATTAAAATCATCTGGACGGTCAAAAATATCAGGATCTCTATTAGCTGCTCCGTACCAAAGGGCAATCTTTTCATAGGGCCCTATTTTTTGCCCACCGATCTCTGTCTCCTCTAAAGATGTTCTTCTCATATGAATTACTGGGGATACGTAACGAACGGTCTCATTTATTAAGCCTGTAATATTTTCAGAATCCTCTAAAACTAATTTCTTTTGATAAGGATTATCATTGAGTAATTTAATGCCGCCACTCATCGTATTTCTAGTTGTATCGTTTCCTGCAAATATAATTAAGAGCCAAGAACCATCGAGAAACTCCGGTGATAATTCCT
>JABBBT010000049.1 GCA_018607365.1 SAR86 cluster bacterium | reverse complement strand
TTAGTAAAGAGTCTATCCAAGATGCAAGAAATTATATAAATGATAAATTAGGAGATAACTATCTTACAAATGCTCCAAGAATTTACTCAAGTACAGAAAATGCTCAAGAGGCACATGAGGCCATAAGACCAACAAATGCATTTATGCACCCAAATGATTTAATAGGGTCAACGGAAGAAGAGAGAAGGCTTTATGGTCTGATATGGCAGCAATATATTTCTTGCCAAATGCCTGATGCTGAATATTTATCAACTTCAGTAAAAGTTGAGGTAGGCGAATATTATTTTTCAGCTAAAGGCAGAGAGGTTGTATTCGATGGTTACACCAAGATATCAAAAAACAATACTGATGCTGAGGATGATATTTTGCCTGTAATGCATGAGGGCGAGGATCTAACTCTAGAAGAACTAAATCTAGATCAGAAATTTACAAAGCCACCTGCAAGATTTTCTGAAGCAGCTTTGGTTAAAGAACTTGAAAAAAAAGGTATTGGCAGGCCATCAACTTATGCAAATATTATTTCTACAATCCAAGATAGAGGGTATGTAGAAATTCAAAATAGAAGATTCTTTGTGAAAAAAATTGGTCATATTGTTACAGAAAGATTAATTGAAAGCTTTGATGACATTATGAATTATGATTTTACTGCCAACCTTGAAAATAATTTAGACCAGGTTGCAAGTGGAAATTTAAATTGGAAAAATGTTTTGGATGACTTCTATAAAGCTTTCCAAGATGACTTAGCATCCGCATCAATTGATGATGGTGGCATGAGAACTAACAAGCCAACTGCTACAGATATTATCTGCCCAGATTGCTCAAAAAATAAAATGGTAATAAGAAATTCTTCCAATGGAGTTTTCTTAGGTTGTTCAGGTTATGACAATGAGGGCGACGACAAATGTAAAAAAACTGTCAATCTTATTTCTGGTGATGAAGCTATAAGTGTGGATGATAAAGAAGAAGCTGAAAACTTATTGATTAAGAGAAGATGCCCTCAGTGTGAAACTAGTATGGATAATTATCTGATAGATGAGCATAGAAAATTACATGTGTGCGGCAAAAGCCCAGATTGTGATGGTTATGAAGTTGAAGATGGATTATTTAAGATTAAGGGTTATGACGGTCCAGTATTGGAATGCCATAAGTGTGGTTCTGAAATGCAGCTTAAAACTGGAAGGTTTGGAAAGTATTTTGGATGCCTCAATGATAACTGTGGGACAACAAGAGCACTTCAAAGAAATGGAGAACCAAAACCTCTAACAATGGAACCAATTTCTATGCCTGATCTTGCTTGCATTAAATGCGAAGATCATTACTTACTAAGAGATAGCATGAAAGGTCTTTTCTTAGCTGCAAGTAAATATCCAAAAAATAGAGAAACTAGAGCCCCTAAAGTATCTGAAATAAATCACCTAACAAATGAAATAAATGAAGCATGTAGGTTTTTACCTGAAAAAGATAAACATGCATATTTAATGTCAGCTCCAGAAAAAGACAGAGATGGGAATGCTTATGTTGTTAGATATAACAAATCAGAAGATGTTCATTATTTAGCCTCGGAAAAGGATGGCAAAAAAACAAAATGGACTGCTATTTATAACAATGGTGAATGGGCTCAAAACCTTAAAAGTTAGTGGATTCAAAAGAGCTAGTTAATTTATATTTAGATATTTCCGAAGGTTTACTATCTAAACTTTCTTTGAATAACTCTTCTGAGGATGATTTTGATAAGTATTTATTTATCCTTTCGGTTGAG
This sequence comes from SAR86 cluster bacterium, assembly GCA_018607365.1. Lineage (GTDB taxonomy): Bacteria > Pseudomonadota > Gammaproteobacteria > Magnimaribacterales > D2472 > SCGC-AAA076-P13. Next base: position 19,632 of record JABBBT010000049.1, on the reverse strand, counting down.
CAAAGTCTTGATTCTCTTGCAATTAGTATTGCCTCAAATTCTGGATTTGAGCACTCTGAATTCAGCTCTTATGACTATATAAATAAATGGAAGGAGCTCTCGTACAATCATTCTACTAAAAACATCATCAAGAAAGAATTCGATGCAGATGGCATGTTTAATATGTTAGTTTTAATTAAAAAAGCACTTCATGAGCCAATAAATGAGTCAATAATAGTTTCAAATGAAACGCTCAACTTGAAAAAACTTAATTTGTTATTAGATAGGTATAAAGAATTTATTATCATGCTTCGCAAAACCCTCGAGGAATGCTAAGCTTGATATAAGAGGAAAATATATGTCGAATTACCTAGAATTAGCTCAATTACCAGATGGAAGTATAGTACTTAGAAGATCCGATGATCATGAAAATCCAATTGTAAAAATTGATTTTTCATCTGAATCTAAAGAATTTCTTCAAGGTCAAGAATTATCTGTTGCAAAGGAAATGATAAGAGCTGGTATAGAAAGTGTTAGCGGAAATGTTAGTGATTTTGATGAATTTTTTGATGGACAAAAAGAAAGGTTATCTAAAAAACCTGTAATTCTTCACTAGTTTTCTCTAATTAGGCCTACGCTTTTTCCTTCGATAAATAGTTCTGTATGTTCTAAATCAATTTCAATGTTACTAAAGTCTTCATTTGCCGGTTGAAGATGAACTATTTTTGGCGAGTGTCTATGGAAGTATTTAACAGTAACTTCGTCATCAATTCTAGCAATAACAATATCGCCATTTTTAATGTCTTGTGTTTTTTTCACCGCAATTAGATCATCTTCCATAATTCCAGCATCTTTCATACTAAGACCTCTGACACGAAGAAAGTAATCAAAATTTGAGCCAAAAAAACCTTGAGGACAATTAAAAACCTTTTCTACGTTCTCGGTTGCAAGAGTAGGTGACCCAGCTGCAACTAACCCAATAATTGGGTAATCATTACCATCATGTTCAATTTCTGGGTTAATTATAGAAATACCTCTAGATGTTCCACTTTCAATTGAGATAAAGCCTTTCTTCTCTAATGCTCTAAGATGTGTTTCAGCTGAATTTGGTGATTTAAAACCCAATTCTTGGCATATATCTGCTCTTGTTGGCGGAAAACCAGTTTTCTTTATGTATACTTGGATACAGTTAAGTACCTTATTTTGCTGAGATGTTATGTCTTTCATAATACTTTTATTAATACTGAATATATATACAGTATAATGCAAAATCTATATTTATATCAACTTTTAAATGGAAGAAAATAGAAAATTAATAATAGGAATTTCGTCAAGAGCTTTATTCAATCTTGATGAAAGTCATGATATTTATGAAAAAGATGGGCTCGACTCCTATCGCGATTATCAAATAGCTAATGAAGATAAGACTCTTGATCCAGGAGAGGCATTTAATCTAGTTAAAAAAATATTAGATATTAATTCTCTATATGAAGATCGTCAGAGAATTGAAGTCATCCTCTTATCAAGAAATACATCTGATACTGGATTAAGAATAAGAAACTCAATTGAGGCTCATGGGTTGGATATTAGCAGAGCTGCTTTTTGTGGTGGCGAAAGCCCTCATAGGTATGTTAAAGATTTTGGTGTTCATCTTTTTTTATCAAGCAGCATGGAAGATGTGAAATTAGCAATCAAAAGCAATGTTGCCGCTGCAACAATTATCTCAAGGGATAATGATAATAACTTTCTTTCAGAAGATGGTCAGCTAAAGATAGCATTTGATGGAGATGCAGTAATTTTCTCAGACGATTCAGAAAAAGTGTTCCATGAAGAGGGCTTAGAAGCATTTATTGAGAATGAAGTAACTGCAACAACTGCATTAAAAGAAGGGCCATTTAAATCCTTTCTTGTTGAACTAAATGATATCCAAAATGATTTTGATATTAATGATTGCCCAATTAGGACTGCCCTGGTTACAGCAAGATCGGCCCCATCTGATAAGAGAGTCATTAAGACACTAAGAGAATGGGGAGTAAGGATTGATGAATCTCTATTTTTAGGCGGCATGTCAAAAAAAGATTTTCTTAAATCTTTTCAAGCAGATATCTTTTTTGATGACCAAAAAAAACATATTATAGACACACAAAATACTACAGCATCAGGCCATGTGCCTTATGGAATTAAAAACACGTAACCTATAGGCATACAAAATGGAAATAGTTTGTTTCGACATGGAAGGCACTTTAACACCGGAGATATGGGAAAAAGTAGCGACCAATACAGGCATAGAGGAATTTAATAAAACGACTAGAGATATTCCAGACTATGGAAACCTCATGGATTTTAGGCTTAGTGTTATGAAAACACATGGTATTAAGCTTTCAGATATTCAAAATGCAGCTAATGAATTAGAGCTACTGCCTGGGGCTGAATCTTTTTTAGCAAATGTAAGAGAAAACTTTCAAGTTGTAATTCTTTCAGATACTTTTCATGAAATCGCTCAACCATTAATGAAAAAAATGGGATTCCCATTACTTCTATGTCATAACTTAGAAGTTGTTCAAGACGAGGTTATTTCATATAAACTTCGTAACAATAAAGCAAAAAAACAGGCCATAGAGAGCTTTCAATCCATAGGATATAGATGCTTAGCTGCCGGAGACTCTTACAATGATCTTCAGATGTTTGAGGTAGCTGAAAAAGGTTTTTTTATTAATGCTCCTGAAAAAATTTCAGATGCACACCCAAATATACAATCTTTTCATAATTATGATGATCTTGAAAAAGGTCTCTTATCAAATTCATTATTTCAAAAATGAGTGATCATTTAAAATTAGACAATTTTTCAAGGCCTGTTTTAAGCATGCCAAAGGAGAATTCTAATCTTCTCCTTCATAGCTGTTGTGCTCCATGTGCTGGTGAGATTATGGAAGCTTTGGCTGCATCAAATATAAAAACTACCGTATATTTTTATAACCCAAACATTCATCCAATTGAAGAATACGAAATTAGAAAGAATGAAAATAAGAGATTTTGCGATAAGTTAGGTTTTGAATGCATTGACGGTGATTATGACAAAGACAATTGGTTTGAAAGAATCAAAGGTTTAGAGGATGAGCCTGAAAGAGGAAAAAGATGCACTCAGTGCTTTGATATGAGATTCGAAAGATCTGCATTATTTGCTCAAGAAAATGGTTTCGGAGTATATGCAACAACTTTAGGTATTTCTAGGTGGAAAGATATGGAGCAAATTAACTCTTCTGGCCTTCGTGCAGCTAAAAGATATGAAGATGTATCTTACTGGGACTTTAACTGGAGGAAGCAGGGCGGCTCTTCAAGAATGGTTGAGATTTCCAAGAGAGAAGAGTTCTATCAGCAAGAGTATTGTGGCTGTGTATACAGTTTAAGAGATACCAATAGATGGAGACGGAAGAATAATAAAGATAGGATTATTAGAGGCGTAAAATTTTATAGCTAGCTATAAATTTGGGAACAGGCATCTTCTTGACTTATAATCCCACAACTATGACAGCAGGCACAAAATTTAGAGAAGCATTAAAATCAGATTCCCCGTTAGTAATACCAGGGACTATAAATGCTTATTCTGCAATCTTAGCTGAAAAAGCAGGACATAAAGCTGTCTACCTTTCCGGCGGAGGAGTAGCCGCAGCCTCATATGGAATGCCTGACCTAGGAATAACGTCCATGGATGATGTCTTAATTGACGTTAAAAGAATATCCAATTCAACATCACTTCCTTTGCTTGTAGATATCGATACTGGTTGGGGAGGCGCTTTTAATATTTCAAGAACCATAAAAGAAATGATCAATGCTGGGTGTGCAGCCGTGCATATGGAAGACCAAGTATCACAAAAAAGATGTGGGCATAGACCTAATAAGTCTTTGGTAAGCTCTAGTGAGATGCAGGACAGGATTAAGGCAGCTGTTGATGGCAGACATGATGAATCATTTTTTATCATGGCAAGGACCGATGCATTAGCTTCAGAGGGAATGAGTGGAGCAATAGAAAGAGCTTCAAGTTATATTGAGCAGGGAGCTGATGGCATTTTCTTGGAGGCTGTCACATCGCTTGATGAGTATAAAGAATTTAAAAATGCCCTAGATGTACCGCTGCTTGCAAACATTACTGAATTTGGTAAAACTCCATTATTTACAAAAGAACAATTAGAAGAAGTTAATGTAGATATGATTTTATATCCACTAACTGCATTTAGGGCAATGAGCAAAGCTGCGGAAAAAATTTACATTTCTCTAGCCAAAGAAGGGACACAAGAAGGTCTCTTGGATATAATGCAGACCCGAGAAGAGTTATACGAATACTTAAACTATCACAGTTACGAAAAAAAATTAGATAGTCTATTTGAAGATTAAAAACTAGAAGAGGAAAAAAAATGGTAAAAAAACTTGAAGGAGCTGGTCTAAGAGGTCAGGTAGCAGGAGAAACTTCACTTTCAACAGTTGGCCAAATAGAAGGTTTAGCTTATAGGGGTCATAAAATTGAAACCCTTGCTGAAAAAGCTACTTTTGAAGAGGTTGCCTATCTTCTTTTATATAGTAAGTTACCTAATACAAGTGAACTTAAAGATTATAAAGAATCTTTAAAAACTCAAAGAGACCTTCCTCAAGCTCTAAAAGAGGTCTTACAAAAAATACCTGCTAATGCTCATCCAATGGATGTAATGAGAACTGGAACTTCAATGCTTGGTAATTTAGAGCCTGAAGGAGATTTCTCAAACCAATTAAATTCAATTAACAGAATGATTGCAACGATGCCATCTATTGTTACCTATTGGTATAAATTTTCTCATGAGGGAGTCGATATTGATTTAGTAAATGATGAAGACACTATGGCTGGTCATTTTCTTCACATCCTTCATGGAAAAACACCCAGTGACCTTCATAGAAAGGTAATGGATGTATCTCTTGTTCTGTATGCAGAACATGAATTTAACGCATCAACATTTACTGGAAGAGTTTGTGCATCAACAATGTCAGATATTCACTCATGTGTAGTTGCTGCTATTGGTTCATTAAGAGGGCCTCTGCATGGAGGAGCTAACGAAAAAGCTATGGAGCTTATTGAGAATTGGACTTCAAGAGATGAAGCCAAAGAAAAAATTCTATCCATGTTAGCGAATAAAGAAAAAATTATGGGATTTGGTCATGCGGTTTACTCAATTCGTGATCCAAGAAATGCAGTTATAAAAGAATTTGCTAAGGAACTTTCCTTGCTTCATGACAATGATGATCTTTACCAAGTTGCAGAAGAAGTTGAAAAAGTTATGGCTGATGAGAAAAAAATGTTCGCAAATGCAGACTTTTTCCATGCTCCTGCATATTTCTATATGGGAGTTCCAACAAAACTATTCACACCAATTTTTGTAATGTCTAGAGTATCAGGATGGACTGCTCATTGTATGGAGCAAAGAGCAAATAATAGAATTATAAGACCAAGTGCAGATTATATTGGTGTTGAAAGTTCTGACTGGGTTGATTTAGAAGATAGATCTTAAAATGTCTTCAAATGTTGATCTAAACGTTAGGCCTGATTACGACTCTGTAATCAAAGAAATCGCAGACTATGTAGTTAATTTTGATATTAAATCTGATCTTGCATTAGACACTGCAAGAAATTGTTTGATAGATACAGTTGGTTGCGGGCTATTAGCTCTCAAATTTCCAGCATGTACCAAAATGCTTGGACCAGTCGTAGAAGGATCTTCTGTTCCTTTTGGCGTTAGAGTTCCAGGAACAAACTTTAAACTTGATCCAATAAAAGGTGCGTTCGATATTGGTTGTATTATTAGATGGCTTGATTATAACGATACTTGGCTTGCTGCTGAGTGGGGTCACCCCTCTGATAACTTAGGCGCTATCTTATCCATCGCAGACTTTATTTCACAAAAAAATATTTCTGAAGGAAAAGAACCTCTCAAAATGAGGCTTGTCTTAGAATCTATGATAATGGCTCATGAGATACAAGGTATTTTAGCTCTTAAAAATAGCTTTAATAAAGTTGGTCTTGATCATGTTGTATTAGTAAAAGTTGCATCCACAGCTTTGGTTACCAAGCTTATGGGTGGCAGTAAAGATCAGATTATGGATGCTGTTAGTCATGCATGGGTTGATGGCCAAAGTTTAAGAACTTACAGGCATGCTCCCAATGCCGGATCAAGAAAAAGCTGGGCTGCTGGAGATGCTACTTCTAGAGCTGTGAGGCTTTCAATGATCACTCTTTCTGGAGAAATGGGTTATCCAGGTGTTTTGTCTGCTCCTGTTTGGGGGTTTGAGGATGTGCTATTTAACAGCGAGAAACTATCTCTACCTCAACCTTTTGGATCTTATGTAATGGAAAATATCCTATTTAAGATTAGTTTTCCTGCAGAATTTCATGCTCAAACTGCTGTTGAGGCTGCTGTCACACTCCACCCTGAGGTTAAAGATAGGCTTGATGATATTGAGTCAGTCAACATTACTACTCATGAATCTGCCATTAGAATTATCTCCAAGGTTGGTGATTTAAATAACCCAGCGGATAGAGATCATTGTCTTCAATATATGGTTGCTATTGGTCTTTTAAAAGGTGACTTAATTGCTGAAGATTATGAGGATGATGTTGCATCAGATCCTAGAGTGGATGCTTTAAGAGAAAAAATGGTTATTTCTGAAGATTCAAGATATTCAACTGAATATCATGAGGCAGATAAAAGATCTATTGCCAATAAAATACAAATTCATTTCAAAGATGGTTCTTTAACAGATGCTATTGAGGTTGAATATCCAATTGGGCATATGAGAAGAAGAGAGGAAGGCATTCCTGTTCTTGAACAAAAGTTCTTAAAAAATCTACAAATTACCTACGATGCCACCAAGAGCAACAAAATCTATAGTCTTTGCACCAATCAAGAGGAATTAGAAAATACTTCGGTAACAGACTTCCAAGAATTATTTGCTGTTGAATCAAATAACTTTTAATTGATAACAAAGCTATAAAGTTAAGGTTTTAAAACCTTTTTGGACTATAATTATTGCCATGTCAGGCAATACATTTGGAGAATTATTTAAAGTTACGACCTATGGCGAGAGTCATGGGAAGGCTTTGGGCTGCATTATTGATGGATGCCCTCCTAATATTGAACTCAATGAATCTGATATTCAGCATGAATTAAACAGAAGAAAACCCGGTCAATCAGACGTAACAACCCAAAGAAAAGAAGATGATTTAGTTGAAATCCTTTCAGGAGTCTTTGAGGGGAAGACTACTGGAACACCAATTAGTCTAATCATTTACAATCAAGACCAAAGGTCTAAAGACTATTCAAATATAAAAGATGTTTTCAGGCCAAATCATGCAGATATTACCTACCAGGCTAAATATGGTCATAGAGATTACAGGGGTGGAGGGAGATCAAGTGCAAGGGAAACTGCTATGAGGGTAGCTGCCGGGGCAATTGCAAAGAAATATCTTGAAACTTTCGGTGTAAAAACTACAAGTTACGTAAGCCAAATAGGCGCTATTAAAGCCGATGCTATTAACCACAAAGAAAGCGGGACTAATAAATATTTCTTTGCTGATAGTTCGAAGCTTACTGATCTTGATAATTTATTTAGTGATTTAATTGCGGAAGGTAATTCTGTTGGTGCAAAACTTGGAGTAACTATTGAAAACTGCCCAGTTGGTTTAGGGGCTCCAGTTTTTGATAAGTTAGATGCAGATCTAGCCAAAGCTATGATGAGTATTAATGCAGTTAAATCAGTTTCGATTGGGAATACCGATGATATCTTGGCTTCTAAAGGTTCTGAGGTTAGAGATGAAATGAGAGAAGATGGCTTTACCTCTAACAATGCTGGGGGCATATTAGGTGGAATTTCTAATGGCGATGATATTAATATAGATTTCATCATTAAACCCACATCTAGTATAAAAAATACCGGTAAAAGCATTGATGCCGATGGAAATGAGGTAGATATAGAAGTAACTGGTAGGCATGATCCATGTGTTGGAATAAGAGCAGTGCCTATAGCAGAGGCTATGGCCAATTTAGTTGTTATAGATCACCTTTTGAGAAACAGAGCTCAATGTGGTGAGGTTGATCAAAAATTACCTTTCAAAAAGTAACATGCCTAATACTTTATATGACAAGCTTTGGAATGAGCACCATATAAAAACTCTTGATTCAGGCGAATCTTTAATTTACATAGACAGGCAATATCTTCATGAAGTGACTTCTCCTCAAGCTTTTGAGGGACTGTCAAAGAAAGGTCTTTTGCCTTGGAGGCTTGGGGCAAATATTGCAACACCAGACCATAATGTTCCCACTGAAAGAGGGGACTCGTTTACAGTAGAAAATATTAGTGATGATATCTCAAAAATTCAGGTAGTTGAGCTTGATAAGAACTGTAATAAATTTGGAATTAAACAATTTGATATAACCTCAGCTAACCAAGGAATCGTTCATGTAATTGGTCCAGAACTTGGTTACACATTACCGGGTATGACAATAGTTTGTGGGGATTCTCATACCTCTACTCATGGTGCATTTGGGTGTCTTGCAATGGGCATTGGAACTTCAGAAGTTGAGCATGTTCTTGCTACGCAAACATTAAAGGTTTCCAAACTTTTAAATATGAAAGTAATTTTCGAAGGGACGCCTCAAAGAGGGGTTTCGTCCAAAGATATAGTTTTATTTTTAATAGGAGAAATTGGAACAGCGGGTGGTAATGGGCATGCTATTGAATTCTCTGGGTCTTATATTGAAAGCATATCCATGGAAGCCAGAATGACGATATGTAATATGGCTATTGAGGCCGGTGCTAAGGTCGGCTTAATCGCCACTGATTCAACAACTATCGACTATGTAAAAGAACACTCACCTCTCTCAGTCGATGACCTAGCCCTAGCTCAAAAGCATTGGAATAATTTATTTTCAGACAAAGAAGCTATTTTTGATAAAGAGATTGTTATTGATATATCTCAAATTAAACCTCAGGTGACATGGGGAACTTCGCCTGAAATGGTAGTAGATTATGATGCAGGGCTTCCTAAGTTATCTATGCAAACGGAAGCCAATAAGAAAAACATAGAGTTAGCAAAAAATTATATGGGTATCAAAGAGGGTGAAAAATTAACAGACTTAGAATTTGATAGAGTTTTTATTGGTTCATGTACAAATTCTAGAATAGAGGATTTGCGTGAGGCTGCATCAGTTATAAAAGGAAGAATAGTTTCTGAAAAAATAACTGAGGCCATTGTGGTTCCAGGATCGGGAATGGTTAAGGCACAAGCTGAAGCTGAAGGTCTTGATAAGATATTTAAAGACGCAGGTTTTATATGGAGAGACCCGGGTTGCTCTATGTGTTTAGGGATGAATCCTGACCAATTAAAGCCCTATGAAAGATGCGCATCTACATCTAATAGAAATTTTGAAGGCAGACAAGGTAATCTTGGAAGAACGCATCTTATGAGCCCAGTTATGGCAGCTTATACTGCAATTAATGGAGTTATTGGAGACTTGTCATGAAGGTAATTGGCAATGAGCTTCAAATAAAAGGTATTGTGGCATCAATCGACAGGGATAATATTGATACAGATCAAATAATTCCTACAGAGTACTTAAAATCAATAAAAAAATTTGGTTTTGAAGATTATCTTTTTGATGGGTGGAGATATCTTGATGATGGTAAGTTAGGCATTTCAAAAAATGAAAGAAAAATAAATCACGAATTTGTTTTAAACCAAGAGCCATTTACCCAAGCCAATATTTTATTAACTAGAGATAACTTTGGCTGCGGCTCTTCAAGAGAACATGCGGTTTGGGCATTAAGAGACTTTGGAATCAGGGTTGTTATAGCATCATCATTCGGTGATATTTTTTACAATAACTGTTTTAAAAATGGCGTACTGCCTGTCAAATTATCTAAAGATCAAATCGAAGAAATATTTAAAGCTGAGGTTGGTGAGATGTCTGTAAGCCTTGATTCAAAAAAAATAGAATTTAATAATACTTATCAATATGAATTTGAAGTTGAGGATAATCTTCTCGAGAGGATAGTCTTAGGTTTAGATGATGTTGATATGACATTGAAATACAAAAACGATATAAAGCTATTTGAAGAACTAAGAAAAAAAGAGAAACCATGGATTTATGCAGATGAGTAAAAAAATATTAATCACGCCAGGTGATGGAATTGGGCAAGAAGTAACTAGTTCAGCTAGGGAGGTCTTGAACTTTTTAATTGGTGAACATGAACTAGACTTTGATATAACCCAGATGGATGTTGGTGGAACTTCCTATGATGAAAATGGCTCACCACTTCCTAAAGAGGTTCTTGATGAAGCAAGAAAATCCGATGCTATTTTATTTGGAGCAGTTGGCGGCCCTCAGTGGGATGATCTTGATTGGGATTCGCGCCCAGAACAAGCCTTATTGGGCCTAAGAAAAGAGCTCGAACTATTTGCAAACTTAAGACCTGCTTTTCTTTTTAATGAGTTAGCAGGAGCGTCACCAATAAAAGATGAAATTATCAAGGATCTCGATATTCTTATTGTTAGAGAGCTTACTGGTGGAATATATTTTGGAGAACCTAGGGCAATAGTCTCTGATGAATCGCCTCCCTATGCTTTTAATACAATGATTTATAATGAAGATGAGATCAAAAGAATTGCTAAGGTTGCATTTGAGTCAGCAAGAAAAAGGGATGGCAAACTTTGCTCTGTTGAGAAGGCCAATGTTCTTGAGGTCTCTAAATTTTGGAGATCTGTGGTGAGTGATATGGCAAAGGATTACCCAGATGTTGAACTATCTCATCAACTTGCTGATAACACAGCAATGCAGTTAGTTATGAATCCCAATCAATTTGATGTTATTGTTTCAAGCAATCTATTCGGCGATATTTTATCTGATATTGCTGCTACTTTATCTGGATCAATAGGCATGCTTCCTTCTGCTTCTCTTAACAGCTCATCACAAGGAATGTATGAGCCTTGTCATGGTAGCGCTCCAGACATTGCTGGGCAGAATATTGCAAACCCTATAGCAATGATTGCATCATTGGCTATGGCTTTAAGGTATTCGTTAGATCAAAAAGGTTTGGCAGATAAAATCGATAATGCTATTAAAGATTTTATTAAACAAGGATACAGAACTAAAGATATAAGCACCAACTCAGAATTTGTAAGAACTTCTGAGGTAGCTTCAATAATTATAGGAATTATGAAAAATGGATAAGACTATCAATCTTGCTTTAATTGGGGCTTCTGGTGTTGTTGGGCAAAAAATACTCCAACTTCTTGAAAAGAAAAATATTAAGATTAATAAATTATTTCCTCTTGGAAAATCAACAGTTGGTCAAACCATCCATTTTCAGAATAATGATATTACAATTGGAGACTTGGATTCTTTCAATCCATCTGATGCAAATATAACAATTTTTTCAGCAGGCTCATCTGTTGCGAAGACCCATGCTCGAAAATTTGTTGAATCAGGTAGTTATGTTATTGACCTGTCATCAGAGTTTAGATACGAAGAAGATGTACCCTTAATAATCCCTGAAATTAATGGATCTATAATAGATTTACTCGAAAAGCCTTCACTAATAGCAAACCCCAATTGCTCAACTTCACAGCTTTTAATGGTTCTAAAACCGATTCATGACAAATACGGTATTGATTTTTTTAATGTTGCTACATATCAAGCAGTATCCGGAACTGGTAAGGAGGCTATTGCAGAGCTGAAATCTCAAACCTATGAAGGAAATACTGAACCAAAAGTATATCCAAAACCTATTGCCTTTAATGTTATACCCCAGTGTGATATTTTCTTAGATAACGCATTTACTAAAGAAGAAATGAAGTTAGTTTGGGAAACAAAAAAAATTCTTGATCCTGCTATTGAAGTCCAAGCTACTTGTGCAAGAGTGCCTGTATTGAATGGTCACTCTGAAGCAGTTTTTCTTAAATCCTCTAACATGGCATCACGTGATGAGATTATCAGCTGCATAGAAGGAACTCCTGGAGTTTGTGTAATGGATGATCCAGATAACCTAGAATACCCAACCCCATTAGAGCAAGCTAATGACTCTGAGGATGTTTATGTTGGAAGAATAAGGTCTCAGCAGATACAAAATGATACATGGGTATCTCTATGGGTGGTTGCGGATAATGTATATGGAAAGGGTGCTGCACTTAATGCAGTACAAATTCTTCAAAGATTGGTTTCAAGCAATAAGTTATGATGCGATATAGTTATCTCTTAGCATTTATTTTTTCAATAAATATTGCTGCAGATTCTATTTTATCCTCTCCCTCACTTAAGCTTAATTCAAGCGATCAGAGAGTGATCGAATTTAGAGTTAAGGGAAATAAAATATCAGACGATGATATTTTTCTAAAGGAATATAAATCAGATGAACCAATCAATGAAGACTATATTAGTTATACATTATTAGAGGATTTCAGCACCTACCAATCCTTCTCTATTATTTTAGAAAATAGCTATAACGAAGACTATTTCAGTTTTAAATTAGTTATTGAGGATGAGCTCGCAAAGGATATATTTATTTTCTTACCATCAAAAATTAAGAATAATACCAATCAAAACAAACCATCAAAAATATATCAGCCTGCAAGGCTTCCCATTGAGGATAAGTTTGATGAAGTAATTGAAATGACTCCGCAAAAGGAACAATCAAACCTCATCAAAGCTGACGATATTACAACCATGTGGAGCATAGCTTCAAATATCAAAAAAGAAACAACCGATACTTCTATATACCAAATCATGTGGTCTATTTACCTAGGGAATAAAGATGCATTTATTGATGGTAATATCAATTTAGTTCGTAAAGACAAGGATTTAATAATACCGTCATATATGACTATGAAGATGACATCGCAAGATGAGGCCAAAGAGTCCATCTTAGCAATGAATGCCTCCTTTTCATCAAACTTTGTCCCTACTGTTAAGTCTCTTTTAACTTTGACCGCTCCTAAGATTATTAAGCAAGAGAAATTAGAGATTCCAAAAGTTAACGAACAGAAAGAAGACAACAAGCTGATTAATATTAATGATGATCAAGTCTCAGATCCTAAGAAGTTTATTGAAAATAATACAAAGCAGTTTGAAGTGGCTGTTGAAAATAAAACATTAGATAAATTAATTGAAATTGAGAACAACCAAGAAAATATTCAAGATGATAGTGGGTTTGGTGTTATGGATTTATTGTTTGTAGCGATTGTTTCGGTATTGTCCGGAGTCCTTATCGCTTTGATATATATCCAACTTAACTCAACAAAGAAAAAGACTATATCTTATGACTTTGATGAGGCGGTGGATTCTTCTTCTTCTATCGATGGCTTACCAAAAGGGTTGAGCATAAAAAATAATTATGACGAGCAACAGTTAGACTTAGCAATAACATATTTTGAAATGCAAGATTATAGTAATTGTAAGATTATAATAGATGATATACTGAAAATAACAGAAGATAGCAACATAAAAGAATCTGCAATGAGTCTTTTAGATAAAATTCAAAACAAGTGAGACTAGCCTTTGTAACTGAGTACGATGGTACTAATTTTTCTGGTTTTCAGAAACAAAAGAATGCAATATCAGTTCAAGAGTCTATTGAAGATGCGCTTAAAGAAGTTACCAAGAAAAATATTTCAATAAATTATGCTGGCAGAACAGATGCCGGGGTTCATGCCTTATCTCAAGTATTTGATTTTGAAACACAAATAGAGAGAGATCATAAGAACTGGGTGGATGGAATTAACTCTAATCTTCCTGATTCCATCTTGGTTAAAGCTGTAACAAATGTTGCAGATGATTTCCATTCTCGATTTTCAGCGCTAGATAGAAGTTATACCTATGTTATTTATAATTCAAAAACTAAACCATTATTTTTTGACAAGATGGTTCATTGGGATGACAACCTTATTGAGTTTGATGTCATCAAAAAACAAGCGGATATGTTTATAGGTTCTCATGACTTCACCTCATTTAGAAGTTCAAGATGTAGCTCTCGAAACCCAGTCAAGGAAATTAAAAGTATCGAAGTCTTAAAGAAAAATAATTTTATTTTTATTACCATTAAGGCGAATGCATTTTTACACAACATGGTCAGAATAATGACTGGTACGCTTGTGGATATTGCAAAGGGAGAAATTAAAAGTTCAATTAAAGATATCTTATTAAAAATGGATAGGGCCTCTGCTGGAAAGACCGCATCTGCAAAAGGTTTATTTTTTTTAGGCCCAAATTATCAAAGTCAATTTAATATTCAAAGCCCAACATTAAATATTATGGATAAATTTAAATCATGAGCACTCAAAAGATTAAAATATGTGGCGTGAATGATTTATCTATATTACAAGAAATAGTTGATCTAGAGATAGACTATGTCGGCTTTATTTTTTTTGAAAAAAGCCCCAGAAATGTAAATAGTAATTTTCTTGAGCTTATAAATGATTTTAATTTTAAGAACACTCAGCCGGTATGTGTATATGTAAACCCTGACGAGGAATTTGTTTATAGTACATCCTCATATCTTCATAATCCAATTCTGCAGTTTCACGGTAATGAGGATTCATCTTTCTGTGAGTCATTCGGATTGGAATATTGGAAGGCCATAAGGGTTAAGACAAGAAAAGATTTTGATGAATTGATGAACTACGAATCAGCATCAGCAATCCTTATGGAAAATCATAAAGATGGTTTTTATGGGGGAACAGGTGAATCATTTGACTGGGAAATGCTCAAAGATTTTGATACTGATAAGTATAATTTAATTCTTTCGGGTGGAATTAATTCTAAAAATGTCGATAATGCATTAACAACTAATTCTTGGTGCATTGATATCAACTCTGGAGTTGAATCTGAAGTTGGAAAAAAAGATATCAACCTAATAAATAACATTGTAGAGAAAATAAATAATCATGACTTCTAATAAATTTAATTACCCTGATAAAGAAGGCTTCTTTGGAGAGTTTGGTGGAAAATTTGTTCCAGAAACACTCATGTATGCCTTAGAAGAATTAGAAAATACTTATAGTAAATTAAAAGATGATAAAGATTTTATAAAAGAATTTTATAGTGATTTATCTGCGTTCGTAGGAAGGCCATCTCCACTATACTTTGCTCAAAGACTTACTGATAAATATAAATCAGGTAATATTTGGTTAAAAAGAGAAGATCTCAATCATACTGGCGCGCACAAGATTAATAATACTGTTGGTCAAATTTTACTTGCCAAGCATATGGGCAAGAAGAGAATTATAGCCGAAACAGGTGCTGGTCAGCATGGCGTTGCAACAGCAACCGTTGCTGCCAGATTAGGCCTTGAGTGTCATATTTATATGGGATCTGAGGATGTTAGAAGACAATCTTTAAATGTATATAGAATAAAGTTATTGGGAGCTCAAGTTCATGCTGTTGATTCTGGATCAGCTACATTAAAAGATGCCTTAAATGAAGCTATGAGGGACTGGGTAAGCAATATTGATGACACTTACTACATTATTGGAAGTGTTACAGGTCCGCACCCATATCCAATGATCGTAAGAGATTTTAATTCAGTTGTTGGACAAGAAGTTATTAAACAATCCAATGATCTTTTTAATAAGATGCCAGATGCAATTGTTGCATGTGTAGGCGGTGGCTCAAATGCAATGGGAATTTTCTATCCATTCATTGAAGTTCAAGAAACTAGGTTAATAGGTGTTGAAGCTGGAGGAAAGGGTGTGTCCACTGGAGAGCATGCGGCCCCTCTGAATGATGGAACCCCTGGAGTTCTTCATGGTGCTCGTAGTTATTTAATGCAAGATGAAGCTGGTCAAGTAAAGGATACCAAATCAGTTTCTGCTGGGCTGGACTATCCTGGCGTAGGTCCTGAACATTCATGGCTAAAAGATATTGGAAGAGCAGAGTATGTTGCAGTTAGTGATGATGATGCTTTAAAAGCATTCCATGAGGTCACAGAGTTAGAAGGAATTATGCCCGCTCTTGAAACAGCTCATGCTTTTGCCTATCTAGAACCACTTATGAAAGAATTAGACTCGTCATCAAATGTAGTTATAAATGTTTCTGGGCGTGGTGATAAAGATATAAATACTGTCGCTGAAATAGACGGCATAGAATTTTGAACAGATTAACTTCGACCCTATCAAACCTTAAAGCTAATAATCAAAAAGCGCTTGTAGCGTATCTTGTTGCAGGTGATCCTGATATGGACTCAACCCTTGATTTAATGCACTTATTTGTTGAGTCAGGTGTTGATGTAATTGAAATTGGCGTCCCGTTCACAGATCCTATTGCAGAAGGACCAACCATTCAAAGAGCACATGATCGCGCACTAAAAAATAATATATCTTTAAAAATGATTTTATCTCTTGTAGATGAATTTAGAAAAAGCAATAAAGAAACTCCAATAGTTCTTATGGGGTATTTAAATACTTTTATTTCTCATATCGAACTAGTTCAAGCAACTGGCAAAGATGGTATTGATTCAATATTGGTTGTTGATATACCAGGAGAATTAAATTTAGAATCCTATGGAATAAGCAACCCTAATATCAATACTATTTCATTAATCTCTCCTACAACCAGTGAGAATAGAGTTGAACTGATTGCTAATAACAGCACAGGATTTATCTATTACGTTAACCTAAGAGGTGTAACCGGCTCTTCAAATCTCAACATATCTGAAATTGAAAATAATATTGGTAGAATCAAAAAATATACTGATCTTCCAACACTAGCTGGATTTGGAATAAAAACAGCAGAAGATGCCAAAACGTTGGCTAAGTTCTCTGATGGCATCATTATTGGTTCATCTATTGTAGAGATGATAAATGAAGCATCAACAACCAAAGAGTTTGATAGAATAGGTAAATACATTAAGGATATGAAAATAGCTATATCATGAACTGGTTAACGAAGCTTATACCTTCAATGGGCTCTTCAAAGCCTAAAAGCAAGGTGCCTGATGGATTGTGGAGTTCATGCCCATCTTGTGAATCAGTCCTTTATGCCCCTGAATTAGAGAAATCATTATTTGTCTGCCCTAAATGCGATCATCATCTTAGAATAGGAGCTAGAAAAAGACTTGAAATCTTTCTTGATAATGGTTTTTTTCATGAAATAGCACCCGATATTAAAACTAAAGATGCTCTTAAATTTAGAGACACTAAACACTACACATCTAGAATAAAAGATGCAATATCTTCAACTGGAGAGAATGAGGCAATCATTATAGGCAAGGGGTCATTAGACACAATGCCAGTGGTTGTAGCCGCTTTTGAATTTAGGTTCATGGGTGGTTCAATGGGAGGTGTTGTGGGTGAAAAATTTGTTCAAGGAGTTAATGAGGCTATTGCTGATCACTCACCATTTATTTGTTTCGCAACAAGTGGCGGAGCCAGGATGCAGGAATCAATGATTTCATTAATGCAGATGGCAAAAACATCTGCTGCGCTTCAAAAATTAAAAGCTGCAAATCTTCCATACATATCTATAATGGTAGACCCAATCTACGGTGGTGTTTCTGCAAGTCTTGCTATGCTTGGCGATATCAATATCGCGGAGCCTGATGCATTGGTAGGCTTTGCTGGAAGAAGGGTAATCGAGCAAACCGTTAGAGTGGATCTTCCGGATGATTTTCAAAAGTCTGAGTTCTTATTAAAAAATGGTGCAATTGATATGATTGTGCATAGACGCGATATCAGATCCAAAGTTCATGGGCTTTTAAAGAAAATATATAAAAATTAATGGATATTCAAAGATTTGTTGGGTTAGCTTTTAGCATAGGGTTATTACTTCTGACTCTATTTGTTTTTTTAAAGCCTCAAATAGACTACCAGCAAGAGCAAACAATTGATTTGGTTAATACTATTGAAGAGGTAGTTGCGGTTGAGACAGTTCAGGTTGTTGTTATCGATGAAAAGAGCCAGCAGATAGAGCCAGTAGAAGATATTGTTGAACCTTCTGAAGTTAAAAGTACAAACTTGAATACTATGAATATCAAAAAATCTGATTTTGATTTATTTGTATTAAGAGTTCATGTTTTATCATCACAAGATAATGCAACTGCGATGGTAACCAAATTACAAGAGAATGGAATCATTGCATTTACTGAAATATTTGGTGATGAAAAGAATCTTCATGCTGTTTATGTTGGCCCATTTATAGATGAGAATGATATTCATAACAATATAGAACTCATACAAAAAGTATCTGAAACGACAGAGGGAGAAATTTTTAGATGGAAGCTCTAGGCTTAAATGTTGCAGATTGGTTTATCTTAGTTGTATTAACCGCATCAGGTTTAATATCTTTAGCTAGGGGTTTTACAAAAGAGTTTTTATCACTATTTTTATGGATATTTGCTTTTATAGCTGCCGTT
Source organism: SAR86 cluster bacterium (assembly GCA_018607365.1). Taxonomy (GTDB): domain Bacteria; phylum Pseudomonadota; class Gammaproteobacteria; order Magnimaribacterales; family D2472; genus SCGC-AAA076-P13. The sequence continues at coordinate 1,233 of JABBBT010000049.1, read as the reverse complement.
AGTCTTGAGTTCTTAGCAACTCCAAAAATTAATGAATTTATAGGCAATGAAGAGATATCTAAAATACTTGCTTATATTGTTGTATTTATGATTTGCATCATTCTTGGCGGAATGGTTATTAAATTTATAAGTAAGTTAATCAAATGGTCGGGTGCTTCGGGTTTTGATAGATTCCTCGGAGTCTTATTTGGCCTAACAAGAGGCCTTATTGTTTTATTTGTAATATTCTTACTATTGCCAGCAAGTGTTAAATCTACAGATTTAATAGATCAATCAAAGATAACACCAATCATTGAAAAATATGCTCCTCAAATAGAAGCATATCTAAGAAATTTAATAGATAATAAAAATATTGTTGAGGAGGCTATAGAAATCATTGAGCCAATCAAAGAAAATATTGTTGATGAGGCTAGAGAAATGATTGAGCCGGTTAAAGAAAACTCAACGCCAAACTCTGATAATTTAAATTCTGAAAAAGGGGATTCCTAATGTGTGGAATAGTTGGAATTTCTGCAGAAAGTAATGTTGCTGCAGAAATTTATGACTCATTATTAATGCTTCAGCATAGAGGCCAAGATGCCGCGGGCATGGTTGTATGTGACTCTGAAGGAAAACTCAATAGTAGAAAATCTATGGGATATGTAAGAGATGTATTCCAGCAGAATCATATGAATAAGTTGGTAGGAAACTATGGGATAGGCCATGTTAGATATCCAACAGCTGGCGGTGCAGGAAAAGAGTTTGCCCAGCCTATGTATGTTAATTCTCCTTATGGAATAAGCTTAGCCCACAATGGAAACCTTACTAATTCTAAGGAATTAGCCAAACAGTTGTTTCATGCAGAGATGAGACATCTAAATACTGATTCTGATTCAGAAGTCCTGCTTAATATATTTGCCCATGAACTTGGCAAGCAAAGAGAGATCTACCCATCTGCTGAACATATATTTAAAGCTGTAACCAAGACGCATAGAAGATGCGATGGTGCTTATGCTGTTCTTGCATTAATCACAGGGCATGGAATATTAGGCTTCAGGGATAATAATGCAATTAGGCCTTTATCTATCGGAATTAGAAAAGGTCAAACAAGAGATGAGTATATTATTGCATCAGAAGATGCATTATTTACCTCACAAGGTTTTGAAAAATTAAGAGATGTTGAGCCTGGTGAGGCAGTATTTATTGATAAAAATGGAAACTTTTTCTCACAACAGTGCGCAGAAGCTCCAGAAA
>JABBBT010000027.1:6744-21499 GCA_018607365.1 SAR86 cluster bacterium | reverse complement strand
CACCCACTGGTCCGTTAACGCTCTGGGAGGTAGGATATGGGTAATCAAATGAGTACTTGGAATAAACTTTCATAGTATGCATTACAGCTTCTGTAGAGTACTTAGACCAGAGAGGCTCTCCTTCATTTGGGTAAAATGACATTGCCATAACTAAAGGATTTTCAGCTGAATCTTGTGTAAATCCAGCAGCATCCCATATAAATTTTCTTGAGGATGCCCAAGCAAAATCTCTTACATTGTCAGCTTTAAATATCCATGTTTTTAGCTCTGAAGATCTAGTTTTTTCATTGTCGTAAGCTTCATCTGGGGTAACTATAAAAATAGGTTTATCTGATTTTTTTGCCTTATTAAGTCTCTTTATTTGTTTTTTTGTTAAGACATCTTCAGGATTCTGCAGAACTCCTGTTGAAGAAACAATATGATCTGATGGGGCTGTAATAGAAACTTCAAAATCTCCAAACTCAAGTGTGAATTCTCCATTACCAATAAACTCTTTGTTATGCCAACCTTCATAATCTGTATATGCCGAAACCCTAGGATACCACTGAGCAACAAGGAAGATGTCATTACCATCTTCAAAAGTTTCATATCCATTTCTAGCTCTCACTGCATTTTCTTCAACTAGCTGGTATTCCCAATCAATTCCAATATCAACTGTTTTGTTACTTGTTAGAGGCTCATCTAGATTTACCCTAATTAAGGTTCCTACAAGATGCGTGGAAGCATCCTTACCATTTACTTTAATTTTTAAATTTTTTAATCCGCCACCGAACTCATCCATGAAATTATTTTTTCTTAATTCACCAAACGAAATACTTTTTGTGCTGCTGGTTGTAGCAGTCATATTCTTAATAGAGTCCTTCTTAAATATATTTTGATCTAACTGAACCCATATATATCGAAGATCTAGAGGTGAATTATTTTTGTATGTAATTACCTCAGACCCTGATAGCGATCTATTATCTTCATTAAGAATAATAGAAATTTTATAGTCAGCTTGCTGTTGCCAATATAACTTCCCGGGCTCACCTGTAGCTGGCCTATATTGATTAGGATCTGGATATTTTTCCTCTAATTGTCTAAATTTATCTTCGAATGATCCTTTTGTTTGATGGGCATCATGAGAAAAAGAAAAGACTGAAAAAACAACCAATAACATCCCAATAAAATTAATCTTCATCTTTTTTTTCCTCTTTATGATCATTTTCTATAATATTTTGCTGATTAGATTCTCGAAATCTATTAATTCTATTATTTCTATTTATTTGATTTTTTGATGCTTTAATTTTACCTAGATTAAAGAATACGAAGAGTGAAATAGCAGCCATGCTACCAAATATTAGAGCATTAGACATTTGGTTATCTACTTCTTATTTTTGCTAGAAGTCTTAATATTTCTAAATACAGCCATACCAAAGTAACCATTAATGAAAAAGCACCATACCATTCCATGTATTTTGGAAGTCCTTTCTCTGCACCTTCTTCAATATAGTCAAAATCGAGAACTAGTGATAAAGACGCAAAACATACAATGCCCAATGAAAGCCCAATACTCATTAAAGATCCATTAGTTGGCGATAGGAGACTTATGCCCGATCCAAAAAAACTCATAACAAAGCTAACCATATAAAGTATGAATATTCCCCCAATGCCAGCACCAACCATTAATCTAAAATTTTCAGTTGGTTTTATAAGACCACTTTTGTAACAAACTAATAGAGATGCAAGTATTCCAAAAGTTAACCCAATAGCTTGTATAGCTATTCCGTCGAAAAGGTTTTCATACATTAATGAAACCCCTCCAAGCATAACTCCTTGGACAAGTGCATAAAAAGGAGCTGTAGTCCCAGCCTTTGATGGGCTTCTAAAAATAGTCACAAGAGCAAGAATAAAACCTAAAATACCAGCAGGCCAAGCAAGAGCCGGAATATTCCAACCTACTGCAGCACCAGTAAAGCAAAGAGCTAAAAGGATTCCTGTTTTATTAACAGCGCCATCTAAAGTCATAACATCAGAAGATTCAGCAACTGATGATGTTGTCCTGAAACCACTGCCAGCATTCATCTCACTGCTAGATTGGGTTCTAAATCCACCTTGGTCAAAATTTCTTGAAAATGCAGGATTGCGCGATCTACCAAATCGATTAATTGCAGAATGTTTAGACATAAATAACTCCTTTAAAATTACTTTTATATATTAAATACTTAAGGCCTTAATAACAAATTTAAAGCTGATGAATCCATTTTCTTAATAAATCAACAGCCTCAACATGTTGCAGAGCTCTTCCAGATTCAGGCATCATTATTCCTGGATCAAGAGATTGCATTCTATATAACAATATAGATTCATCTGGATTTCCGGGAACTATCGAATATTTTAAATTATTACTTGCTCGCCCAGCAGCTATTGGTTTTTTAAAGTAACCTAAGTTTATTTTTCTATTTTCAGTAAAGTTAAGATAAAGGCCTGTTGTATCAGCAGATCCACCTTCGATATGACAATGACCACAATTAATATCTAAATATGAGCGAGCTCTGGTATCTAAATCTTCATTAATATTAGACCAATCCACCATTGATTTAGTAGAGATGTTTTCTGTTATCCAGCCCTGTTGATGCCATTTTAAAAGCTGATTCATTGAGCCATCAGCATAGCTTATGTCTTTGTTAAGGTTTCTGGCTTTAGGTCCTATGGGAGAAATAGTCTCATTTGATTGATGACATTCTTTACATTGATTGATGTTGGGAACTCTATACCTAATATCTTGCATATCACCATATTCATTTATAAATTGAGTTGATATTGTTTTTCCAGCAATACTTTTATATGCATCTGTCTGCTCTTTATTCCAAATGTAACTTACATTTTTCCAGCCATCATCATTTCTTATAAGCAACCGAGTTTCTAAAAGCTGAGCATCAAGTTCTGATTCTGGAAAATCGTTAAGATATGCAAAGGTTTTTATTAAAACGGATCCAGTTGGAAAATCAAAAACCTCATCTGGATTATATTTTGCAAAGCCACCTGCTGGAACGTAAACGAATCTTAATTTATCAGCATAATCAGAAAATAAAGCGGAATTTAAGTCATATGGAAGCACTCCTTCAGTTGGTATTTGCTTACTTAAATTAGTAAAAAAACCGTAGTCTGATAATTTTAATGCAGCATCTTGGCTTATTACTTTTGAGTGATTAACCTCAGCAGTTATTGAGATTGAAAATATAGCAAAGGCTATAAGGATTAATGAATTATAAAGTTTCACTTAGAACCACTGGAGGGAGGGGAGTTATCTCACCAGAGAATTTTTCATAGCTAGTTTCTATAGGATCAAAAAATGGCAATATGTATTTCAATGGATTAATGGTTAAAAAAGAAGCATCACCATTATTACCTAGTACAATTTTATCTTTCTCAGGCTGCCCAAATATAATTTGGGGAAGGGGAACTATTCCATCCCAAAAAATATCAGGCATGTCCCCATCAGATATTTCAAATAGAATTTTAGCTAGCTCACCTGTCTCAAGATCTGGGTTATATCCAGATCTTCCAAATCTATTTCCATGAATTTGAATTGATCTTGGGTGAGGGTAGTAGTTTTCATCCTCTGTGTCGTAACCATAGGTTACAACTGCTATATTTATAGTGTCATTATCACCTATATCATTATCAAATATTTCAACATGTGAATTTGCTTGAATAATAATGCCTGATCCTCTGGGAACCTCGCCAACAATATTTCCCTCAGGAGCAAAGTTATCTGTATTATTATTTACTGATTTATTATTAAAGACTCTTATATGATGACCGCCTTGTTGAGGAATATCTGGCAAATCAAAAACTAATATTCCACCCGTGTTATTAGATGCGTAATTATTAAATACATCTGCATAATATGAATTTTCAATCTCTATTCCAGCTACATTAAATTCAGCAACTGAATTTTTTACGATTATGTTCTCTGACTGCCCTACATAAATACCAGCGTCAGATGCCCCAATAGCAACACATGAATCTATGAGTACATTTTTTGACTCAACTGGGTATAACCCATATGCTCCATTTTCAGAACTCGGCCCACCAGTCCATTCTGTTCGAACACGAATAAAGCTTATCCCGTCTACTCCTTTAACTTTTATTGCATCCCCTTTGGCATTTTCTACAGCAAAGTCTCTTAGAATTACATTATCAGAGGTTACCGATAGCCCTTGAGCACCTGAGAGCTGATTTTTAAATGAAAGTACAGTGTCATTAATTCCTTCACCTTCTAAAATAAGGTTATTAACATCTATAGAAAGGCTATCTTCAAGCTCATATAACCCAGCAGATAGGTGAATAATGTCACCTGGGCTAGCAAGAATGAGTGCTTCTTGTATTTCTGTATAAGGGTCCTCAGACGGAGAGATATAAACAGTGCCTGCGAAACAAAAAGCGCTAAGTAGTCCTAGGCAATATAGCCTAAATTGCTTCGGGAATATCTTCAAAACTTTCAAGAGGTTTCTTTAACTCACTCCAATCGCACTCAAAGTCATCTGGTGCATGCTCATATTCAAGCAAGCCCAATGCTTCAAATTTTGGCCTTACCGAGTCAGTTAACAATCCAATTCTTGACAGGTTAGGAATAACCCTTGAAAACAAAAAGTTTCTAAACATTTCAAATGTTTTTGTATTCATTTGAAATTCTCTTGCTTCTTCAGGGGTCATTTTTAAAAATCTTTGCTCTGCTTTTGTGTTTATTAATCTTTCACGAGAGATAACGCATGCTTCATATGCAAATTCAGCTCTATCCTCTATTTCTTCTGGAGTTAATGTTTTTATATAATCTTCTAAATAATTGATACCAAAAGTTACATGCCTTGCCTCATCTCTAACCACGTAGTGAAGTAGTTGCTTTAAAAGAGGATCTTTAGTTATAGCTTTTAGCATCTGGAATGCAGCAAGTGCTAATCCCTCAATGATGATTTGCATGCCAATGAATTTTAAATCCCACCTTTCATCTGTGAGTATCTTATCAAGAAGTAACTTTAGTGAAGGGTTTATGGGGTAGTGAATTCCAATTTTATCCTGAAGATACCTATTAAAAACCTCTACATGTCTGGCTTCATCAAAGGTCTGAGAGGCAGCATATAGCTTAGCATTGAAGGTTGGTGCACAGCATGCAAGCTGAGATGCAACAAGTAAGGCACCTTGTTCTCCATGAAGAAACTGACTCATTAATTCTGCAGTTGAATGTCTATCAAAGAGTATTTTTTCTTCCTCTGAAAGATTTTGATAGGCTTCAAGTGTTTCATGGGGTAATTCTTCATCTGGTTCAACTATTTTCTCATCTACTGGGTGTGTGTAATCCCAGTTTAAATCAATAGACCCATTCCAATTTAACTCTTTACCAAGCTCATAAAGCTTTTTAATTCTATTGTCTGCAACAGTGTAGTCCCAGTTATAAGCTCCTGTTAAAGGCGTATTAAATATCTCCACAACATCTTCAACTTGCTCAGATGTCAGGCTGACCTCATCATCAAAGTAAAGTAATTCCTCAGGTGGTCCGTTTTGTTTAGTAATTTTCATTCTGCTCCCTATAATCCTTAATTAATGTTTGCACTGCACACATTCACTTATTTTATAACAGAATCTAGTTTTTGAAAAGTTTTGTTAACTCGTCAAGCAGAACCTCGCCTAATTCTTCAGCTCTATGAATTGTAATTGCATTCTCATAGTACTTAGTTACATCATGCCCAATGCCGATTGCTTGAAGTTCAATAGGGCTATCCTTTTCAATTTGCGATATTATTTTTTTAAGGTGATTGTCTAAATAATCTTCTCTATTTGCAGATAAAGTACTGTCATCAACCGGAGCACCATCTGATATAACAATCAATATTTTTCGTTCTTCATTTCTTTTTATGAGTCTTTCATGAGACCAGCTAAGGGCTTCACCATCTATATTTTCTTTCAAAAGACCTTCTCTTAGCATTGCACCAAAATGTTTTCTTGACCTCCTCCATGTATTATCAGCACTTTTATAAATGATATGTCTAATATCATTAAGTCTTCCAGGGTTGGAGATACTTCCCTTGCTAATCCATTCCTGTTTTGAATCTCCACCTTTCCAGTGTTTGGTAGTAAAGCCCAAAACCTCTGTCTTTATCTGACATCTCTCTAATGTGCTTCCAATAATATCAGCACATATTGCAGCCAAGCTTATTGATCTTCCTCTCATAGAACCAGAATTATCTATAAGAATTGTTACTACAGTATCTTTAAAATTAGCTTCTGTTTCTTGTTTATAGCTTAAAGGGTGGCCTGGCTCTGCAATAACTCTGTGAAGACGAGCTGTATCAAGCATTCCTTCTTCAAGGTTGAAGTTCCAGCTTGTATTTTGTTTTGCTAGCAGCAAACGCTGTAATCTATTTGCTAGTTTTCCAATTGTAGTTTGATAAGGTTTTATAAGATTATCTAATTGAACTCTTAATCTTATAGCCTCATCTGGGGTGGTCAGATCCTTAGCTTCTACGATTTCATCATATTCTGAAGTAAAGATTGAGTAATCAGTTTTTAAGGATTCTGTAAAATTATTATCAGGGTAGGAGAGTGCTTCAATTTCCTCATCTATAGATGCTCCATCTGATGTTGATGCAACCTGCTCAATATTTTCATCTATTTCAATATCTATCTCTTCAAGAGAAGAATCAGAATCGAAATTCTCCTCATCATCATCTTGGTTCTGTTCTAGGTCTCCATTTTCAATTTCGTTTGAATTTCCAGGAGATTCAAAAGGCTCATCTTCATCAAAACTATCCTCATCACTAGTAGATGTTAGTAAATTTATTTTTTTTAGGAATTCTTCAGTTAGTTTGCTGAACTCTTTTTGATTTGATAGCTCTTGGATCAAATCTTTCTTTAAGTGACTAAAATCTACAGAACTATATTTTTTATTAAAGTCACTAAGAATTTCTTTTGAAGTTGAAAGTAAATTGAATCCAGCTAAATCTTTAAGCCATAAATTTGCACAAAGAGCCTCATAAGCAGGAGATTTTTTATCACCTACAGCCAGACTTTTAGATTCTAAATATTTAACTATATTTGTCTTAGAACCTTTAAAGTTTCTAGATCCAACTATCTCAACTCGTGACATCTCAAGCTCATTAAAAACCAATCTTGCAGGAAGGGTAAGTGGGATTTCTTTTAAATTTTTATGATAAGCAAACCAAAAAGCTTGAAAGTCTGACTCGCCTCTCCAAGAAGATAGATCTTTTGTAGATCTCGGTGTTGAGGATAGTGAGGCTTGGTCTAAAAGAGGGGGCCTCTGAGGTACTCCATTTTTAGATGTGATATTTTTATTATTTGAAATAGCTTTAATAGAAGCAAGTGAAGCCTCATGAAGTTTATCTCTATTTTTTATCCACCCCATTACTTATTTAGCTTTTAGGACCATCACTTTCAATATCCAAGTCAAAGCATCTTTGAAAATACTCAGACAATATAGGTTTCTCCATCTCATCGCACTTATTAAGAAAAGTTAGCTTGAAAGATCCTACTATATCTTTAAAAATTTTATAATTTTGTGCCCATGAAATTACAGTTCTGGGCGACATTAAAATTGAGATATCCCCAGAGCTAAAACCTGATCTTGTGAGGTTTGCTAGTTTAATCATATTTTTAAGGATCTCTTGATTCTTTGAACTTTTCATCTCGCCAACTTGGGATGAAACTACTTTATATTCTTGCTTAGGATCTAGATAATTCAATGTTGAAAGGATATGCCATCTATCCATTTGGCCTTGGTTAATTTGTTGTGTTCCATGATAAAGACCAGTCACATCTCCTAACCCTACAGTATTTGTAGTTGCAAATAATCGAAAAGACGAATGAGGAGTCACAACTTTATTTTGGTCTAACAATGTCAATTTTCCTTCCACTTCTAAAATTCTTTGAATTACAAACATGACATCAGGTCTGCCTGCATCATATTCATCAAACACTAAAGCAACAGGGTTTTGAATTGACCAAGGCAAAAGACCTTCTTGGAATTCTGTTATTTGCTTACCATCTTGAAGTTTTATAGCATCTTTACCCAGTAGGTCGATTCGACTGATATGACTATCAAGGTTTATTCTTACGCAAGGCCAATTCAGCCTAGCCGCAACTTGTTCAATATGAGTTGATTTTCCAGTTCCATGAAATCCTTGAACCATAACTCTTCTGTTGTGTTCGAAGCCAGCTAAAATAGATAAAGTAGTCTCCTTATCAAATACATAATTAGGGTCTATTTCTGGAACCCACTCAGTTTTTTCTTTGTATCCTTTAACGGTGATCTTGGAGTCAATATTAAATGTTTTTGAAACATCAATCTTAAGATTGGGTTTTATTGGAAGATCTATATTTGAATTAATGGCCATGCTTAATTTTTATTTAGTGTAATTTGTAACCATCATACTTTTTGACTTATCAAAGTTCTAGTTTTTTTGTAAACAATGTAAGATAGTCTTCCACCATCACAGCAATTATCTCAAAGGAGCTTGGGCAAATGGACAAAAAAAATAATCTTTTAGAAAAGTCCTTAGACCTATTTTCATTAAATAAAATAGATAGAGATATTTATACCTGGACAGGTAAAAATGTTGGTTGGGCAAGAGTCTTTGGTGGCCAGGTTATGGCTCAGACTTTAATAGCAGCTTATAAGACAATTGGTGTTGATCATTATGCTCATTCCTTTCATTCTTATTTTTTAAGACCAGGGCATATGGATAAGCCTATTATTTTCATGGTTGATAGAATTAGAGATGGAAAAAGTTTTTCAACAAGAACTGTTAAGGCACTTCAAGATGGCGAGGCAATTTTTAGTTGTTCAATATCTTTTCAAAAAGATGAAGATGGTCTTGAGCATCAAATTCCAATGCCGGATATTCCTGGGCCTGAGAATCTAAGAAATGAGATTGAAATCAGAGAAGAGTTACTCAAAAAACTCAACATGAAGGCAGAAGATATGCCTGTTTTCTTGCGTCAAAAAGAAATTGAAATGAGACCAGTAGAGCAGCAAGATTACTTTAATCCAAAAAGACTACCTCCTTATAAAAACACATGGATCAAGCCTGAAGGCGTAATCCCCGATGATCAAAAAATTCAACAAGCCTTTCTTTTATACATATCTGATATGGGCTTAATTGCTGCAGCAAATAACTCCATAGGGGTAAATTTTTTAACTAAAAACCTTCAAAATGCCAGTCTTGATCATGCAATGTGGTTTCATCGAAAAGTTGATCTTAATGACTGGTTTTTATATTCAATAGACAGTCCAATTACTAGGAATGCTAGGGGTTTTTCAAGAGGCTCTATTTTCTCCCATAACGGAGATCTGGTTGCTTCTTGCACCCAAGAGGGACTGATAAGGCTTTGGCCTGAAACAAAAGAGGATAATTAAGTACTTCGTATTAAATCTGTAAGATACTTAATTTTTTCTGGATTTATATTTGGTGTGATGCCATGACCCAAATTAAAAACATATCCTGGATAGTTTTTATATTTTTGGAGAATTTTTAAAGTTTCTTTTTTAATTACATCATTAGATTCTAAAAGTATTTCTGGATTAAGATTTCCTTGTATCGCTACCTTGTCGGCAGTTTGCTCCAAATCAATATCATTCATACTCCAATAAAGGCTCAAGCAATCAGAATTTGAAGTCATGATAGTTGGCAGTTTTGCCTTTGGTTCTCTAGAAAATAAAATAACAGGAATATTTTCAGTAGCAGGGTCGTTCTTTAAAAGGCTAACCAAATTTGTGATGTAACTTAAAGAATATATCTTATATTCCTCTTCACTTAATAAATTGGCCCATGAATCAAATATTTGAATTACATCAGCTCCTGCTTCGACCTGTCTCTTAAGATAAGCAAAACATGCAAAAGTTAGCTTTTCTAAAAATATATGAGCCTCAACATTATTCTCTTTAATAAAGTTTCTTGTAAATAAAAAATCTTTTGAAGATCTACCTTCTATGGAATAAGCTGCTAATGTCCAAGGACTTCCGCAAAAACCAATTAAAGGGATGTGAGATGGAAGAGCATTTTTAATATTACTCACAGCTTTATATACATAAGAAAGGCTTTCGGTATCAAAATCTTCAATATCTATAACATCCTGAGGAGTTTTTATTGGATTGCCAAATACTGGACCTTCTCCTTCCAAAAAGTTTACATCCAGACCCATTGCATCAGGTATTGTTAAGATATCGGAAAAAAGTATGGCTGAGTCTAGCTCAAATGCGTCTATAGGCTGGAGAGCTAATTCACAGCAGACTTCAGGTTCTTTACACATATCTAGGAAATTCTTAAAATTTTTTCTAACAGCTCTGTACTCAGGCATATACCTTCCGGCTTGACGCATATACCAAATAGGAGGTATTGGTAAAATCTCTTTATTGAGTGCTTTTAAAAAAATGGATTCTGTTTTTATCATGATACATATTTTATTATACTTTTTGCTGCTTCACGTCCTTCCCATATAGCAGTTACAACTAAATCTGATCCTCTAACCATATCTCCACCAGAAAATATTTTTTTGTTTGATGTTTGGAATTTAAATTCTTGATGCTCCTCAGCAATTACAAGACCATTTTTTTGCATATCAATATCAAAATCATTAAACCAGCTGGAAGGACTTGCTCTAAAACCAAAAGCAACAATAACAGCGTCAGCTTCATAAATTATTTCAGATCCAGGAATAGGTATTGGAACTCTTCTCCCATTTTGATCTGGTTCGCCTAATTGAGTTTTAACAATTTTGACACCTTGTACTTTTTTATCACCAACTATATCTATGGGTTGGATATTAAATTCAAATTCAACCCCTTCCTCTTTTGCATTTTGGACTTCTCTTTTAGACCCAGGCATATTTTCTTCATCTCTTCTATAAAGACATTTTACAGACTTCGCGCCTTGTCTTATAGCAGTTCTATTGCAGTCCATGGCGGTATCACCACCTCCTAAAACAATAACGTTCTTGCCTTTAAGATTAATAAATTCATTTTTTTCTGTGTGCAATTTAAGAAGTTTTTTTGTACTTGAGATCAAATAATCAATTGCCTTATGGACACCAAGTAATTTTTCACCAGCAAATCCACCTTCAAGAGAGGTGTATGTTCCCATGGCTAAGAAAACAGCATCATAATCTTCATATAGTTTTTTGAATGGGAGATCTTTACCAATTTCTTTACCTAATTTAAATTCAACACCCATTTCTTCAAGAATTTTCCTTCTTCTTTTTACAACAGATTTTTCTAATTTAAATTCAGGTATTCCAAAAGTTAATAATCCACCTATCTCCTCATTTTTATCAAAAACATGGCTGTGGACACCTGATCTAGTCAATACATCTGCACAAGCAATTCCAGCAGGTCCTGCGCCAATTATTGCTACTTTTTTATCTGTCCATTTTCTATAAGACATATCAGGCTTCCAGCCCATTTCAAAAGCTTTCTCAGTGATATATTTTTCAGTTGAACCAATTGTTACTGCTCCAAAACCATCGTTTAAGGTGCATGCTCCCTCACACAATCTATCTTGTGGACAAACTCTTCCACAAACCTCAGGCAAGCTATTTGTAGAATGGCATAGCTCGGCAGCTTCTATAATATTTCCCTCATTTACTAACTTTAACCAGTCTGGAATGAAGTTATGAACAGGGCATTTCCATTCACAATATGGGTTTCCACAATCTAAGCATCTATGAGCCTGATTGGATGCTTGGACTTGATTGTATTCCCCATAAATTTCTACAAAACTAATTTTTCTTTCTTCTGCAGATTTTTTAGCTGGATCAAATCTTCTTACATCTAAAAATTGAAAATCATTGTCAAGTTTTTCATGATTAACATACTCATCTCTGTAATTAATTGGTGTTTTTGTATCAGCAATAGCAAAGTTATTTCCTTGATTTTTGAATACTTCTTCTCTCCAATGCAAAAGTTTATTTTTTGCAATTTCAAAATCCTCTATGGGAGCGAATGATTTTGTGATGTATTTTCCATTTACTCTAAGCTTTCCATAAAAGAATGGAGATTTGGGCTGAGTAAAGAGTAAAACTCCTTTCTCAATTTTATATTGCTTATTTTTCATAATGTGAGATTGTATGACGCAGTATGACACTTTTAGAAAACAAATGAAAGATTACATGTTATAATTTATGTTCATACAAATAACTACATTATGCCTGGGCTATTTAACAAGAAAGATTTTCGAGATAACTGTGGGTTTGGCCTGGTCGCTAATACCAGTGGAATCAAATCTCATAAAGTTATCACTACTTCAGTAAATGCTTTGATCAGTATGACCCATAGAGGTGGGGTCGGCTCTGATGGCAAGACTGGAGATGGTTGCGGACTTCTTTTTGATATAGACCATAGCTACTTCAAACATAAAATTTTACAAGAACAAAAAGTGGATCTTGGTGATCACTTTGCTATAGGCCAATTATTTTTTACAAAAAAACTTAAAAGTATTACATCTGAACTCGAAGAAATTTTAAATAAAGAGTCATTAACACTTGTAGCAACAAGGGAAGTTCCAGTTCAAAAAGATATTCTTGGCAAGATAGCCCTAGACTGCTTGCCAAACATATATCAAATTTTTATAAAACCAAAATCTAAAGATTTTAATCATCAAGAGTTTGAAACCAAACTATTACAAGCCAGGAAGTTTATCGAAGAAATTTTTATGGATGATGAAATTCTTTATATTTGCTCTATGTCATCCAAGACAATTGTTTATAAAGGATTGATGCTTCCTAAGGCAATAACAGACTTCTATCTTGACTTAAATCAAAAAGATTTTAGAGCATCAACTTGTGTTTTTCATCAAAGATTCTCTACAAATACAAGCCCCAGATGGCATCTTGCTCAACCATTTAGACTTCTTGCCCATAATGGTGAAATCAATGCAATTAGAGGGAACAGGAATTGGGTTAAGGCTAGATCATCTAAATTTTCTACTCCTCTTATACCAAAGATTCAGAAATTTAAGCAATTGGTAAATGAATCTGGATCAGACTCTTCATCATTGGATAACATGGTGGAGCTTCTGGTTAAAGGGGGAGTTGATCTCTTTAGAGCTGTTCGTATGGTTCTTCCGCCAGCATGGCAAAATACTCAAACCTTAGATCCTGATATAAGAGGCTTTCATGAATATAATTCTATGCATATGGAGCCATGGGATGGGCCAGCTGGTATTGTCATGGCTGATGGTAAGTGGGCTGTTTGTATTTTAGATAGAAATGGACTCAGGCCTGCAAGATATCAAATAGATAAAAATAATATTATTACTGTAGCCTCAGAAACAGGGGTGAACCCTATTGATGAAAAAGATATTATAGAAAAAGGAAGAGTTCAGCCTGGTGGAATTCTGGCAATTGATACTTCCCTAGGAAAAATTTATAACCAATCAGAAATTGATCAAGTTCTTAAAGAGCAATTTCCATATCGAAAGTGGTTAAAGGAAAATGCTGTATATATTGAATCAAGCTTAGATGCATACGAGGGCCCTGGTTTAAAAAAGATAAATCCTAATAAATTTATCACAGCATCAAAACTTTTCCTTCTTTTTAAAGAGGAGAGAGTATCAGTTATTAAACCTCTTGCAATTGAATCTCAAGAAGGAACTGGATCAATGGGTGATGATACTGCTCTGGCAGTTATGAGCAAAATGCATAGGCAGATGTATGACTTTTTTAGGCAACAATTTGCACAAGTAACCAATCCACCAATTGATTCTTTAAGAGAAGTTGGAGTTATGACACTTGAGACATGCTTTGGTCCAGAGCTAAATATTTATGAAGAAACTCCTGAGCATGCCAAAAGGCTTGTAACGACTTCCCCAGTACTATCACATAAAAAACTAAATGCAGTTTTGAAGAATAAGTATTTTAAATCTGAAGATATAGATTTAATTTTTGATAAATCAGTAAGCCTAGAAAAAGCTATCAAAAATTTACAAAAAGTTGTAGTAAAAAAAGTAAGAAATGGCGCATCAATAATTCATTTAATTGAAGATATTCCTCTTGAAGGCAAATTAACAATTAATGCATTATTAGCAGTTGGAGCAGTGCACCAAAACCTAGTTGAGCTAGGGTTAAGATCAGATGCAAATATAGTTATTAGCTCATCATCTGCAAGAGATACTCATCAAATTGCATGCTTAATTGGGTTTGGGGCAACTGCTGTTTATCCATCATTGGCATATCAGACTATTCTTGATCTAACACAAAGAAATGAACTAAAAGGGCACCCTCATGAAAACTGTTCAAGGTATAGAAAAGGAGTCAACAAAGGGCTTCTTAAGATAATTTCAAAAATGGGAATATCTACTATATCAAGTTATCGAGGATCTCAATTATTTGAGATAGTAGGCCTAAACAGTGATGTGGTTAACCTTTGCTTTACTAATACAACTAGTAGAGTTAAGGGTAAAAATTTTAAAGATATAGATAAAGAGCTTAGAGTCTTGGATGACTACGCTAGATCAAACTTATCCGATATGAATGTAGGTGGACTACTTAAATATATTCATGGTGGTGAATACCACGCATACAACCCAGAGATTGTTAAAAAATTACAGGAAGCTGTTACTTCTGGTTTAGATGCTACTTATAAGGAGTATTCATATTTGGTTGATAATAGACCTCCTGCTATGCTCAGAGATCTACTAAAGGTTAATACCGAAAAAAAAGAGATAGATTTAGAAAAAGTAGAATCTCAAAAAAACATACTTAA
>JABBBT010000027.1:0-6644 GCA_018607365.1 SAR86 cluster bacterium | reverse complement strand
CCGAAAAAAAAGAGATAGATTTAGAAAAAGTAGAATCTCAAAAAAACATACTTAAAAGATTTGATTCAGCAGGAATGAGCTTAGGTGCTTTATCTCCAAAGGCTCATGAAACTCTAGCTGAGGCAATGAATGAGCTTGGTGGCAGATCTAATTCTGGAGAGGGTGGAGAAGCAGTTGAAAGATATGGCACATCAAAAATGTCTAAAATTAAACAAATTGCTTCTGGAAGGTTTGGTGTTACTCCTCATTATTTAGTGAATGCTGAAGTGCTGCAAATCAAAATTGCTCAGGGCGCTAAACCTGGAGAGGGTGGTCAGCTACCTGGAGGAAAAGTTAATAAACTTATTGCTAAATTAAGATACTCTACTCCTGGAGTTACATTGATTTCTCCTCCTCCTCACCATGATATTTATTCGATAGAAGATTTAGCCCAACTTATATATGACTTAAAAGAGGTAAACCCAAAAGCACTTGTTTCTGTAAAATTAGTCTCTGAGCCGGGCGTAGGAACGATAGCTTCTGGCGTAGCAAAAGCCTACGCAGATTTAATTACGATTTCAGGCCATGATGGTGGCACTGGAGCTAGTCCATTAACTTCTATCAGATATGCCGGATCTCCGTGGGAGCTTGGGCTAGCTGAAGCTCATCAAAGTCTAAGAGATAGCGGCTTAAGACACAAAGTTAGGCTTCAGGCTGATGGAGGAATGAAAACGGGTTTAGATGTTATAAAGGCTGCTATTCTTGGAGCAGAGTCTTTTGGTTTTGGAACCGGACCAATGATAGCAATGGGTTGCAAATATTTAAGAATATGCCATTTGAATAATTGCGCAACAGGTGTAGCAACTCAAAGAGAAGATCTAATCAACCACCATTTTGTTGGCGAAAAAGAAAAGGTAATGAATTATTTTAAATTTATTGCCAATGATGTTCGTGGCCACTTAAGTGTTATGGGAGTTTCTAAAATTGAAGATATTATTGGTCAAACACAGTATCTGGAACAAATTAGCAATCTAGAATCTCAGTACCAATCAATTGACCTTAGCGATCTACTCTATAAGGATACTAAGACCAATGAAGCATTTTTCTGTACCTCAAAAAAGAATGCACCTTGGGATAAAGGAACTCTTTCAAAAAAAATCTTAAAAGATGTAAAGCCTTTAATCGATAAACACCAATCAATATCTAAGGATTATAAAATTTCTAATACCGATAGGTCTATTGGTGGCTCTTTGTCAGGCTATATTGCTAAAAATTTTGGTGAAGAGGGGTTTAAAGAACAATTAAACATTAATTTCACTGGATCAGCAGGCCAAAGTTTTGGTTGTTGGAATGCAAATGGCATTAATCTCAACATAGAAGGCGATGCAAATGATTATGTAGGTAAAGGCATGAACGGCGGAAGAATCGTGGTTAAAAATGATAGCCAATATGCCAAAACAAATCCCAATACATCTCTTGTTGGAAATACCTGTTTGTATGGAGCAACAGGTGGAGAGTTATATGTATCTGGAAGAGCTGGTGAAAGATTTGCAGTCAGAAATTCAGGAGCTAATGCTGTTATAGAAGGAGCTGGGGATCACTGCTGTGAATATATGACAGGAGGACATGTAACAGTTTTAGGATCTGTTGGTGCTAACTTTGGAGCAGGTATGACAGGTGGATTTGCATATGTTTTAGATGAAGATAAAACATTTTTTGATAACTGTAATAGAGGCTTAGTAAACCTTGAAAGAATTACAACAGAAGACATGCAATCACACAGAAAACATCTTAAAGAAATAATTAGAGCTCACTACAAGCTTACCAATAGCTCTAAAGCTAAAGAACTAGTAGACGATTTTGATAAGTTTGAACCATATTTTTGGCTCGTTGTTCCAGCGGCATCAAATATTCATGATCTCTTAAAGGCAACTACCGCAAACGCAGCCTAAGCAAAAGATTTTTCTAGGCTTTTGTTATTGAATTGGTTAGTTTTAAAAGCTAGCCCTTTTGAATTAATAAGAACCAAGCTTAATTTTCCTGATGACACTTTCTTATCATTAGATAAGTACTTTTTTAAGTCTTTAAACTTATACTTTTCATAATTGCTTTCAAGGCCCAATGAATCAATCAAGTTAATTATATTATCTAGTTGATGAATCTTAATATGACCTTCAAAATATGATATTTTTGCTGCTATCACCATTCCTAGAGTAACTGCTGCTCCGTGAGTTATCCCTTTATAATTTTTAGAAGCTTCTATGGCATGCCCAAAAGTATGACCAAAATTTAGAATAGCCCTTATGCCATTTTCTTTCTCATCCTGGGTAACTATTTTTGATTTAGTTATGATTGATTCCTCTATGATATCTTCAAGAATATTAAGATTTCTTGATTTTATTTTTCTAGAATTTTCATGAATTAATTTATATAGTTTTTTATTTCCAATAAATGCATATTTAATGACTTCTCCTAAACCTGACTTATATTCTATGTCTGGCAGGGTTTCCAAGAATTTACTGCTAATGAGAACAAGACTTGGATTATTAAAAGAACCTACTAAATTTTTACCTTGTTTAATATTAATAGCAGTTTTTCCTCCAACCGAAGAATCTACTTGAGCCAAGAGTGTGGTTGGAATCTGAACGAAATCTATACCTCTTAAATAAGTTGCAGCACAAAACCCAGTAATATCTCCGACTACACCACCCCCAAAAGCTATCATTGAGTCTGACCGATCAAACTTTAAGTCTGCTAATTTTTCTTGAATTTTGATGAACGTTGAAAATGATTTAGATTTTTCTCCACATGGAATTTCATGAAAATATAATTGTTTTTTAAAGCTTAGAAGATTTTTAAGCTCTCGAATGTATTTACTAGGTATTCCTGAATCAGTAATAACAAGGATTTTATTTTTAGATTTTAAATGTTTTGAGAGTCTAGTTTTTGTAATAGCATTTCTTGCTATAACAACATCATATTGTGAATTTTTTTTACCAACCTTGATAATTTTAGCCATAGTTCTTAACTAACTTAATTATTTCTGAAGATACCTGTTGGCTTGATTTATTTTCTGTATTAACTGTATAGTCTGAAACTTCTTCATATAGACTTTCTCGAGCAATATGAAGATTTTTTAGTATTTCACCAGGGTCTCCATCTTTAAGCAATGGCCTGTCTTTGTCTTTTGAAGTCCTCTCAAGCTGAACTTCGATTGGAGTAGCCAGGTAGAAAACAGTTCCTCTTGATGAAAGGAGTTCTCTATTTGTTTCAGATAAGATAATTCCTCCGCCAGTAGATAAAACTATAGAGTTCTGTTTAACCATTTCTTCTAAAACTTTAGTCTCTCTTTTTCTGAAGCCGTCTTCACCTTCTAGGTCAAAAATCCAATCTATGGATGCACCAGTTCTTGTTTCTATTTCCCCATCAGTATCAAAAAAATTTAAAAATAATTCACTAGAAATTATTTTACCAACAGTTGATTTTCCTGATCCCATGGGACCTACTATAAATATATTCATAATTTTATTTCAGAATTTTAACACCTTACTCCTCAAAATACCTTTTTTGATATTAAAACTTCATTGTTTAAGAGATAATAAGAAAGTTATAAATTATGTTAAATACAATTAAAATTTTCTTTTGGTTGGGCCTGTCGGGTTGCTTATTAGCTATCCTTGCAGTTTTAACATCCTTCTTTTTACTAAAACCTTCACTGCCAGAAATATCTTTAGTAGATGAATCTCAGTTACAAATGCCTCTCAAAATTTACACAGAAGATGCAGTGTTGATAGGAGAGTTTGGAGAAATTAAAAGAAGACCTCTAAAATTTAATGAAATACCTATAGATATAAAAAACGCATTTTTGGCAGCAGAGGATGATGCATTTTTTAATCATCAAGGAATAAGTTATACAGGATTACTACGCTCAATCATAAGATGCATTGGTCCTGAGGGTTGCTTTGGTGGTGGGGGAACGATTTCTATGCAAGTAGTACGAGGTTATTTACTCACTAGAGATCAAACAATTCTTAGAAAAGTAAAAGAAATTTTTCTTGCTCTTGAGCTTGAAAGTAACCTCACAAAAGAAGAAATCTTTGAGCTCTATGTGAATAGGAACTTTTTTGGCAATAGGTCATATGGAATTGAGGCTGCTTCAAATACCTACTTTAATAAATCAGTTCCTGACTTAACTTTGGCAGAATCTGCAGCTATTGCAGCCATGGCTCAATCCCCGTCAAGAATTAATGCAATCAAAGCACCGCTTAGAACAAAACAAAGAAGAGACTGGATATTATCTAGAATGCTAAAACTTAGATTAATAAATAGTAAAACCTATATAGAAGCTCTAGATGAGCCTTTAAGGGTAGCAAATGACATTGATTTATATGAAACAGATGGAAGGTATCTAGCAGAGTTTGCTAGACAGGAAATTATTAAAAGATATGGTCTTAAAGCTTATAAAAATGGCTGGTCTGTTTTTACAACCATTAATTCTAAATCTCAAGATAGTGCTCAAAAGCATTTAAAGAACCAATTATCTATTTATCATAAAAGACATGGTTGGATTGACTCACCAAACTTTATTCAAGTATTTAATGACGAACAGTTAACCAAACTAAATAATCTAGATAACACTTTTATATTTGAAGAAATCTCAAAAATGAATTCTTTTGATAATGATGAACTAACTATTAATAAGGTAAATTCAATATTTGATGAGTTTCCTTTTTATAAATCATATATTAAAGGCTTAGTAATAAAATTAGATTCATCGACATTATTTTTCCTTAATGAAAATTTAGAAATTGATTCGATACCATGGTCATCTGAATATAAATGGGCAAGAGAAAGGATTAATATTGATCAAAAAGGATCTTCACCTGAATCATTTGATGCATTTCTTGAGATAGGAGACTTTATTTATCTAAAATCTATAGATGGTGTCTTGGTTCTTGATCAAATCCCAGTCGCAGAAGCATCATTGGTTTCCATTGATCCAAAAGATGGAAAATTAATTTCTTATGTTGGGGGAATGGACTTTAATAAAAGTAATTTTGATAGGGTTAGGCTATCTTATCCTCAATCTGGATCCAGCTTCAAGCCATTTATTTATGCTTCAGCACTAGCAAATGGTTACAACTTATCCTCTCTTATTAATGACGCGCCAATAGCTTTTGAAGATAGTAACTTAGAAAGTGTTTGGAAACCTCAAAATTATACTGGTAAATTCTATGGACCAACGTCAATAAGGGAGGCATTAGTTCAATCAATAAATATTGTATCGATTAAACTTTTAAGAGAGATCGGAATTACCAAGTCTCATAACTATATTGAAAAATTTGGTTTTGAAAAAAATAGATTACCTGCTGATTTGTCACTGGCACTAGGATCTGGAAATTTCTCACCCATTGAAATGGTTAGAGGCTTCAGTGTTATTGCAAATGGGGGGTATCTAGTAGATCCATATTTTGTATCTAAAATTATTGATAGAAATGGTGAAATTATCTACTCTCATGAGGAATATCTTCAATCAAAAAATATTAGCTCATTATCTGCATTTCCTTGGCTTGATACTTTAGAAATGGAAACTAAGCGCCCTTATACACTTTTAAAACCAATAAATAATAAAGAGAGAGTTATTGATGAGAGAGTTGCATATTTGATTACAGATATCCTTCAGGAGCATATGAAGAGAGGGTCGGCAGGCAGAAGATCTGCTTTATTAAATAGGGATGATATTGCAGGGAAAACAGGCACGACTAATGACGCTATTAGCACCTGGTTCTCTGGTTTTCATGAAGATCTAGCAACTACTGTATGGGTTGGAACAGATAATTTTTCTTCATTAGGAAAAAATGAGTATGGCTCATCCATAGCATTGCCCATTTGGGTAGATTATATGAATGATCAATTGCAGAAGCTTGAAGTAAAAACAAATTCTATTCCTGAAAATATGTCGTTCATTAAAGTGAATCCTGATACAGGCAAACCAAATACCTCAAATGATGCGAATGCTTACTTTGAACTTTTTTTAGATGAAAATATTACTAATTAGCTTTTAAATATATTTAGAGAAAGGAGCTCCCATACATTATCTATGTAGCTGCTTGGAGAGTCTTTAAATTTTGAACGAATATACCTTCCAACATTACCCTCTAAACATGTAACTATAAGCTGTGCTGAAATGCCGGGTTGAGTAATAAGATTATCTGTATCCTCTGAAAGCATTTGCTTGATAGATAGCTCAAACCTTTCAAAAAACTGATTTACAGAGTCAGTTACGTTTTGCTCATCCGAAGAAAGAGCTTCCCTAGAGAGAAGTCTTGCAAAACCCTTATTTTTTTCAATAAATATCATGAAGAATAAAAAGGCATTCTTTACTTTTTCTTTTGGGGCTAGTTTGGATTTTTTTAACTCTCCACACTTATTAAAAATTGCATCATCACAAAATGAAAAAAGTTCAGCATAAATAGCTCTTTTGCTTGGAAAATGTCTGTAAAGAGCAGCTTCAGTTATTTTTGATTTTTCAGCTAACAAGGAGGTGGTTATTTTTGATAGATTTCTTTCTTCAAGCAATCCAGCAAGGGCTTGTAAGATAATATTTTTTCTATCATTTTTCATGATTCAATCTAAATTTATAACAATATCAGGACAAATGCGAG
>JABBBT010000023.1 GCA_018607365.1 SAR86 cluster bacterium | reverse complement strand
ATAATCATTATTCTTAATTGAGTAATCTCCTAGTTCCTGCATAGAAGGCAATTTAGAAAATTCTTTATCAAATCGCTGAACTCTTCCCCCTTCTTGATCAACAGCTATAAGGATATTTGCTTTGATTGAAAAAATTTCATCACATAGATCGGCAATCTGTTGTCTGGAAATAAAGTTTCTAGAAAAAAATATAACCCCCCCAACCTGAGAGCTACTAATTAGGTCTTTTTCATACAATGAAAGAGAGGTCCCTTCAATACTAAGCATGACTCTTCCGAATAAGTCTTCAGATTTGGTATTGGTCATGAATTTGTATCTTCTGGATCAGGCCAGCTAGGATCTCTTTTTTCAAGAAATGCCGATATACCCTCTTTAGCATCAGATCTCATTGTATTTTCTTTCATAACGCCTGATGTATACAAATAAGCGTCTGCAAGACTCATTTCAGCCTGGGCATAGAAAGCTTTCTTTCCTGTGGAGACAGTCATAGTGGATTTGCTAGCAATATTGGATGCTAGCTGCTCAACCTCTTCTTGAAGATAACTTTTATTAACATTACTATTTATTAGTCCTATTTTTTTAGCTTTCTTTGCTGAGATCATATCGCCTGTTAAAAGCATTTTCATAGCATTCTTTTTAGAAATATTTCTTGAGAGAGCCACCATTGGGGTTGAGCAAAAAAGACCAATATTTACACCAGGAGTTGCAAATCTTGACTCATCAGAAGCTATAGCCAGATCACATGATGCCACCAATTGGCAGCCTGCCGCGGTTGCGACCCCGTTAATCTCTGCAATAATAGGTTTTGGGCAATTAACAATAGCCTGCATGAGAATAGAACATTTTTTGAATAACTTTTCGAAATAATCATCCCCATGATCTGTATTGCCTCTAGCCATGTTGATTTCTTTTAAATCATGACCTGAACAAAAAACATTTCCATTAGATGCAATGACAACAACCTTGATGCTTGAATTAATAGAAGCCTCATTAATCGCGGCCATCAAAACGCTCATCATATTTTCTGATAAAGCATTTCTAGTCTTCAAGTCATTCATCACTAAACGAAGAACCCCATTATTAGTTTTTTCTTTGATTAATATTTCTGAATTTATTTCCATATAAGATCTATTAAAAGATATTTTTATTTACTAGTCCAATATGACTTTGATAGTTCTATTTTAGGACATCTGTCCATCACAACCTTTATGCCTGCTTTTTGAGCTAATTCCTCTGCTTCTGGGTGAACAATATCAAGCTGCATCCAGATTGTCTTAGCATTTATACTAATGGATTCATGGGTAATTTCTAAAACTGCATCTAAAGATCTAAAAATATCAACCATATCAACTTCTTCATCTATTGATTTCAAATCAGGGTAACATTGCATGCCAAGAATTTTATTCTCAACCTCATAAGGGTTAACAGGATAAACAATATATCCTTTTTTAATTAGTGTCTCCATAACCTTAAAGCTATCTCTGTGAGCCTTTGAACTAGCCCCTACAACAGCTATTGATTTTGTTTCTTGAAGAATATTTTTTAAAAATTTATCTGAATAAGTCTTGGTCATAATAAAACATTATCATTTTCAGCTTCAAGCAATATTGCATCTGGGATATTAAAGCTGTTTCTTTCTAATACCCATTCATTTGATACATCCTCTAGCAATAGGTCACCATAAATATGATAAAAAAAACCTTTTCGAGAGCTTGATGCGGATGTTGGTTCTAGCTTAAGAGTTTTTTCTACTTTATTGTGGTTTATTTTAAGAAGCATTACTTGTTCTGAACTTCTAAAATACATCGAAAGTGTTGCACCCAATTGTCTTGATGTAGAGAGATGAATAAAGCCATCCTCTTGATCTATATCAGTAACAATTTTTCCTAATTCTTTGGCTAACTGCCACTCATCTAAAGTTAGTACTTTATAAATCATTCATTTGAAGCAAGTTCTTGGTTTCTTTTTTCAGCAAGTTTCCAATCACGAGGAAGAATCCTAGAAACAATAAGAAAACTTATCAAGGCTGGAATAAATACTAAATGAGTAACAGTCATAGCCATTCTCATAGCATCCAGATCTGAATAAGTTTCCTTATAGACATCTATGAGCCATCCAGCAAAAGTTGGTCCTCCACCTAGCGCAACCATATTTAAAATAAAAAAGAATAAAGCTGTGGACATGGCTCTCATATTTATAGGGGCAAGAGTTTGGGCAATAGCAAAACTTGGACCCAAATAAATGCCTATAAATAACAAGTAGATGGTCGAAAGTATTAGATTTGCTTCAACTGATTGAACCCAGTAACTCCAAACACCAAGAGGAAGAGTCACGGACATTGCAATTGCAGGGAGCCAGCCATAGGCTCTTAAATTTTTTGCACCCCATTTATCAGCCAGTCTTGCACCAAAGAAAGCTCCACCTGCATAGGTAGTTCCATTCATAATACCTAAAAGAATAACCATTGTTTTAAAATCAAAAGAAGGATCTAAGGCAATTAAAAATTTTGTTTGAAATGCAGATGATGCATAAGACACAAAAGATCCGAATGCAATACCAAAGCACATGGCCCACCATGCTGGTATTTTTAGTAAAGACCTAAGAGATTCTATAAAGGGCAGTTTGGCGATTTGCACATCATCATCTAATTCCATTGCACCCCTTGAAGGCTCTTTTAAGGTAAGGCGAACAATACCTGCTAAAGCTATTCCAGTTAAACCTAAAAAGATAAAAATTCTTCTCCAATCTACATCACCACCAGAACCCATAAGAGATGCTGTTGCAAAATATGCAGCCATTATTCCAAAAGGAATACCCATAGCATAAACACCAAGAGCGCCTGCCCTTTCTTCCTTAGGATACATATCAGAAATTATTGAATGAGACGGAGGGCTACCACCAGCCTCACCTATACCTACCCCCATTCTTGCCAAGCCAATTTGCCAAAAATTTGTAGCCATTCCAGTTAGTGCAGTAAAACCACTCCAGGTTGCTAAAGCTATAGATAATATATTTACTCTATTATATCTGTCTGCTAGCCAAGCAATAGGTATAGCAATTACTGTATAAAATAGAGCGAAAGCAAAACCAATTAATAAGCCTAATTGAGTATTGGAGAGTCCAAGATCTTCTTGAATGAAAGGTGCAAGAATTCCAACAATCTGGCGATCAATAAAATTGAATCCATAAACAACAGTTAATA
>JABBBT010000010.1 GCA_018607365.1 SAR86 cluster bacterium | reverse complement strand
ACTCAAAAGTTATTGTTGCAATTAATAAGGATGAGGATGCACCAATTTTTCAAGTAGCTGATTATGGTTATGTTGGAGATCTATTTGATGCGCTGCCTGAGTTAGAGGCTAAATTATAAGCAACTTTAAACTATTAGTTGTATTAATTTTTTCAATTAATACATACGCTATAAATGGATATCTTTTATCTGAAAAATCTTTAACTGATAAAGACTGGGATTATCTTCCCGAAATTAATAACTCATTTAATAAAAGTGAAACTTCTATTAATGAAATATTTATACTAGTCAATAAATTTGGGTTGCGTTACAAAGAATCTAACTTTAACCTAGATCTAATTAGACCAGTCCAGCCAAAGTCTCTTAACCTTAATGCAAATTCTGATTATCTAGAGTTGTTCTATGTAATAAATGATCAAACAGCTTTTTCAATATCATATAAAGAACAGTTAGCTGATACACAATTTATTGACTGTTATTCATTCAGTAACTTAACTATTGGTTATTGTGATGAAGCGCAAATTCGTATTAGCAATTCAAAAGATAAATATAAACCGCTAGGCAGTTCCTCAATTATGATGATTGATGGCGCTAATAGAGAATTTCAGTTTGGATTAACCAGGGCTTCTAATTTTAAGTTTATTGATGATTATAAATTTTATCTTGGTATTAGTGAAAATTTATTTGATTGGTTGACTCCAATTGAAGAAATGACCACAGGTTTTTTTGGCAATATTTCTTATCAAGGGTCAACTATAGGAAATTTAATTACTAAAGAAATTACAAGATTGCCACAAAGGGAAAAATGGCTATTTTATAAAGCTGGGTTGAATTTAAAGAAAGATTTTCAAGTTATGAAAAAAGTAGATTTGTTTTATGATTTTGATTTAGTTTTTGTGGATACTAAGGATTATGCAGTATTTAATTCTATTAATAATTTTAATACAAAAATACAAATTGGTTTTAAATATTTGCCAACCAAGAACATAACATTTTCACTTTCAGGAATATTCTATAAAAATAATTTATTTGGATATGAGGATATATCATTTACACAAAGGTCAGAGCATCATTTCAATAAACCATTTGGATCTATAAACTCGTCATTAAAAATTAGTTTTTAATTATTAATTCGTATTATTACAAAAAATATTTAGAAATCTAAAGATATATCTAGATTATCTAATCATGGATTTTAAAAAATCAGTATTAAATAAAATCAGTGTTGTTTTAATGAATATGTCTGTTATATTATATTTTGTTTTTTAAATAGCTATTAAGCTATTTGTTTACAGTTTAATCAGGATTATTTATGAATTATTATCTTAAAAATGCAGCTCTAGTATTCTCAGTATTTATTATTACTTCATGTGGCGGCGGTGGCGGTGGCGGTGGCGGCACAACTCCTATTCAAGCGCTTGCTGCTGTTATTTCAAGTTTTGTTTCTGGAGAATCTTCTGTAAAGATCGATACTTCTGTTGATTTAACATGGGCTTCTTCAAATGCTACCTCATGTACTGCTTCTGGATCATGGTCAGGCACAAAGAGTGTTAATGGGACAGAATCAGTTCCCATTGCCTCTGTTGGGAATAACAGTTTTATACTTACATGTAATGGAGAGGGTGGTAATTCAACTAAAACTGTTAACGTAGAGGGCTATAGAGATATCAAAGGCATTACTGTAGATGGTTATGTATCGGGTGCGACTATATTTATTGATCAAAATAATAATTATGTTTTGGATACTGAAGAGGACTCAACATCATCAGGTAATGATGGTACATTTTCAATAAAACAATCTAATGGCGTTCTTGTGAGTCTTGGTGGTCAAGATATAGATACTTTAACTCAGTTGGATTCATTAATGCTTTTAAGAAATGTAGCTGGTTATTCAGAATCTGATTTCTTAATTACACCTGTAACATCTGTAGATAATTTTTTATGTATAAATACAGCAGATTCTTGCGCAAATGGTGGGGGAGATATTAATACTGTTCTTGGAATTGATTCATCAATTAACGTAAATACATTTGATCCGGTTGCTAATAAAGGTGATGGTGGAATTAATGACTATCTTTATGAAAAAGGTAATCAGTTGACCATTCTTGCATCAGCTTTAACAAAAATAGCTAACAATTTAAATACATCAACAGAGTCAACCGAAGATTATTTTAAATCTATCGCTGAAACAATCGATGCTGAATTTTTACAAACGGCAGCTAAGGTTGATATTGAAACAAATACTTTTATTACAAATGCTTTAGAAAAAGTTATTGAAGCTAAAGCTTTAACATTAGATGAAACCGCTAAGTTAAATACCATAAATGCTTTATCAGGCGTAATGCCGTTAATTGCAATCAATGATTCAAGCGAGATAACCACTGCCTTGATAAGTTTTGGTTTGAATACTCTTCAGACTGACATTGTTTCCATTGCCAATGGAACTGCTGATTTATCTACATTAAATAGTTATCAAAATGATATTTTTAATTATATTGCTACAGATCAATCAATTGACTCAAACGAGTTAGTTCCTAATATCTCTTCTGTTCAAGATGTTGCTTCAACGAATGAGGATGTCTCAGTTTCAATTAATATTCTTGCTAATGACTCTTATACAACATCGGCTCCTATAAATATTAGTTTAACGCAACCTTCAAATGGTATTGTATCTCTTGATGATAATGTTGTTTTATACACCCCAAATCAAGACTTTAATGGAACTGACTCCTTTGCTTATACAATTTCTCAGGGAGCAAAAACATCCACCAGTGATGTTTCTGTAAGTGTTGATTCCGTTAATGACATTCCGGTTATTAACCTAGCATCAACTATTCAAGTTGAAGAAAATAAACTTACTGTAACTACAATATCAGTCTCAGACCCTGACAATGATTCATTGGCTCTAACGATGGGGGGCGCAGACTTTGATTCATTTAGTCTTTCTAGTGATAATACTCTAACTTTTATAACCGCCAAAGACTATGAAACTGACCAAAAAAAGTATTCTTTATCATTTGAATTAACCGATGGTAAAGAGATTGTTAATAAATCATTAACTGTAAATTTAAAAAATGTTAATGATGTTATGCCTCAATGGGATGATGGATATGGTGGTACTTTTCCTGATGGGTTTGTAATTACTATAGAAACTGATGAGAATGACATAGAACCAGTTGGTCAAGTTCGAGCTTTTGATGATATCGAAAATGATACAATTATTTATAGTTTAGAAGGTGATGATAAAGATTTACTTTCTATCTCATCTGATGGCTTGGTATCATTCAAACAAGCGCCAGATTATGAAACTAAAAATGAATACGCATATGATATTGTAGCTAGCGATGGTCTAAATAAAATTTATTTAATAATTGATCATTTCATTTTTAACCTAAATGATGTTCCACCCCTCATTGCTAGTGAGTCGACATTAAATGTAGATGAAAATCAAACATCGATAGGCACATTAATTATTACAGATCCAGATCCTGGAAATAACATATTTACAATTATTGGAGATGACTCATCCTCTGTTCAAATAAATAGAGAGGGGGTTATATCTTTTGTATCTGCACCAGATTACGAAACTAAAACCTCATATTCATTTTCAATCATTGTTTCAGATGGTGTAAATAGCTCAACCACTCCATTCATTATCAATATTAATGACTTGGATGATGTATTCACAGATATAGCTGGCTATAAAGTTCCAACCTCAATCGATGTGATCGAAACTAAGGAGTAATTAAATGTTTAAACTTAAAAAAAATATATTATTAACAGCATCATTTTTATCTGTAAGTCTTTTTGCAACCGACTATGATAATGCTAAATTCGATAACTATGTGAGTGGACAGGGTGTCAATGAAGTTTTAGCCGAAGCTCAGTTTATTATTTGTTCATTATCTAGACTTGGGACTAAAGAATTAGCTGGTGATGGGGCTTATAAAGCTACTATATATGCAGATGAGTGTGAAGCAGCAACAGCTTCTGCAACAGATTCAACTGCAGGAACTACAGCTCCTTCAAGCGCCACTGATTCATCATCATCCTCTACATCTGCCACCGGTGGAGCTAATGCATCAGGTAAGGATATAGATGTAGTTTATGTAAATACTGCTTTTACTTCTAGAACTGTTCAGACAACAAAGGGTTGGCTCATAAATGATAAGCCCTGGGATGATAATTCTAACAGAGAACCTAAAAATATAATGTATCTACTAAATGAGCAAACAGAGACTGCTTCGGACACAAATAAATTTGGTGATTTTACTCTTAGGTACCAAAAGGCAACATTTGGAAATACAGAAGACGATCTACCTGAGTGGTATACATGTCCTGCAGAGACTTCAAGAGAATATCAATGGTCTTGGTGCGCAGATGGTGCTGATTTAGGAAGAGCATTATTAATAGCAAATGATGGCAGTATCCAATTTAAAAGTGAGCTTCACAACAGCCCTCAACAAAATGTTGTTGCCGATTATTTAGACAATGGTGATATTGCTGGTGTTTATTCAAGATCATCTGGATTTATGGATGAGTCCTTGCGTGATGATTCATGTGATGAAATTGCCCAAGGTGAAGATGGTGAATGGGATCATGATGCCTGGTGGGAATGTCAGCCCGAAGAATTTAGAAACTCCAGTGTACAGATACTAGGTATTTTTGCTTTTGGTATCTCTGCTGAGAGTGCTTCATACTGCACAGCAATGTCTGCACTATATGAGGTTGATTGGTCTATATATAACGAAGAGACAGATGGACCTACATTAACTCCATATACGTTGACTGATGCAGCTAGAAGCTATTTAGGTAACAATAATAGCTGGGATACTGAAGAGAAATGTTTTTCTATTGATAAGAAAGATGCAACTACTAATATTTGGAATTATGGTGTCTATAATATGGATGGTTCACAATTTGCTCTTGAAAATCAATCATTTCCAATTCGAGCAATGGTTGATGTTGATGGTAAATTAAAAAGAGCTCATGGATATGCGAGTTATTGGGGTGTCTGGGTTGATGATGTTTATCAGCCATACATAACAGAAACTACTGAATGGCAAAGGGATGATAATAATGGAAATGATGATCTTTCTAAATACAACCTTAAAGCTAAAACAATTGAAGTTAATAAACGTGAAAAATCATTTTCTGCATTAAATGACTTAGATGGTGTAGGTTTTAGATTTTGGGTTAATGATTCCTGGTGGTCTGATGAATATCAAAAACTTGGCTTTCCAAAAGTTGAACCATGGGAAGGTAAAGTTCAATTTAAATCAAGTAAGGCTGTCTTTACTGATTACAATAATGGAAACTCGTCTGAACCGTTAACATATAATTTATATGGTAAATATGATGGTAAAAATACTTATATAGCTGATTTAGTCGGAGCAAAATTAGATAAAGATAATATTAGAAAAATAATAAAAAATGATTCTAGTGATCCTGGAAAACCAATGAACTTAACAATGGAATTCAATGAATTCCCTTCATATGACTATGGTCAAGGTTGGGAACAAGATCAATGGATGAGAGTTATTCTTTGCAATGTTCCATTTGCAGCACCTGCAAATGTTGATATGTATAGCTGGGATCATTTTGAAGATATTGATTCAGGCTTTTGTATGAAGATAGAAGGTGTGTTAAAAATGTCATCAGACGGATCTGAGATGGTCTTAGCTAGTGATCCTGATAGTAATTATTATGTTGCAGCTAGAGATTTCGATACTGGTAATGAATATGGTTTTGATCATAGAAACTGGAATCAAGGTGGAAATACTTATGATTTAAAACTAACCTTGGCTGGTCTTGAGCGTCCTGCAGGCATGGAATTAAAATTACAAAACTTATTCACTAATCTTGGCAGTTTAGGACAATTTGATGCAAATGGTGGAGATATATCTGGGGGATTAGAGGCTTTTCTTGATAGCTCTGATTCGTTCACTTTTATTATTGGTGGTGGTCTAAATCTTTATGATCATGAAGGTAATAGATTTAGAAGAGTTATGGGTACATTTGGTGTTGATGAAACTCCACCTGCTACTATTTTTGTTGATGATGTAAAAGCAAACGAAGGTTCAGTTGACTCATCTCACTCTTTTAGTGTCTCTTTATCATCTGCTCAATCTTCGGATGTTAGTTTTGACTATGTTATTTCAAGTTCAAGTACAGCTTCGTCTAATGATTATTCGGATTTAGTGGCTGCCACCGTTACTATTCCAGCTGGTACAGTTTCTTCGAATATATCATTTGTAGTTACTGGTGATGCTATAGCAGAAGGCCAGGATGATGAAAAAATTATCTTGACACTATCTAATCCATCAAATGCTCTTTTAGGAAGAGGAGAGGCTATTGCATATATATATGATGATGATGCTAATAGGGTTATCTATGAAGATTACTATGGTGTCTTTGATGCAGAAACTCAAACTTTTAAGATCACTGAGGGTGTTAAGTACAATCCAAGATATGAACGAACTGATTTACCTGCTCCAATTACATTCACAACCTCAGAATGGGTTACAAACATGCAAAAAACCTGGGGTATAGGTGAAGAGTGGGAGTATACAGAATATAGAGACCTTAATATTTATTCCGATGATACTAATCAAGACTATACTGTAACTAAAGAAGCAATGGAATTACCAATATCTGCTACCAGAGATGCTGGAATTTCTACAACAAAATGGTCAAGAATATCGCTTACAGAGCTACCATCTAGTCTAAATTGTCTCAGAGAATGCTTTACTGCTGCTGGATTAAAAGCCCATTATACTGATGTTAAATTACAGGCAGATCCATCTGGTGATAATTCTTATCAAGGAACTGTTACAAATGCATCTCCATCCCCATATGCTGATGTTGGACCATACATCAAAGAAGATATTTCAATAACGAGAACATATGATGCTGGTACTGAAAATGAATGGTCTGAAACTATTGATTATTCTAAAGGTGATCATAGAGATGGAATTGTTGCTAGTGATGTTTATAAATACAGAATGTCAAATGAAGTTTTCGTTGATGCTCTTGGAGTAAAAATAGAAGACGGAGTTGATTGGGGTATAGCAAGACCTGGAGATAAGATACGTGGAGCAAGATTTGCTAACCCTGATGGCTGGGAAAGGCAAACCGAATGGGGTTTAAATGCTGGTATGCTTGTCGAGGATAAATACCTTCAATATATAGAATGTGACTATTCCCTTGATTCCAATGGCGATAAGGTTTACAACGAATTCCACCCTGAATATACGGAAGCAAACGGAAAACTTGATGAGACAAGATACTGTACCAATAAGCTTTGGGGTAATGATGATATTTTAGTCTCCTATAATGTTGATGTTAGAGTAGAAAAGCAATTTGATATTTTTAATGCTACAGATGGTTCAAAGGTTTCACTAAGCCCACCAAAAACTCTATATTTTAGAGCTCCTAATAATGAATCATTTGGTGATGATGCTGATAAGAAGTTTAGATTAGATTATCAAGGAGACCATTTAGGCGGCATACCTGGAAATGTTATTGATATAGACACGGGTGAATCTCTTGGTGAGTATGTTGAAGAGTGGAAGGATAACTACAG
Organism: SAR86 cluster bacterium; assembly: GCA_018607365.1. Classification (GTDB taxonomy): domain Bacteria; phylum Pseudomonadota; class Gammaproteobacteria; order Magnimaribacterales; family D2472; genus SCGC-AAA076-P13. The sequence goes on along the minus strand of JABBBT010000010.1, from coordinate 14,365 downwards.
ATGGGTTCAAAGATTTACAATACCTGATGGATCGATTCTAACTGATGGTTCTGATGTTCAATATAAGGTTAAAGCACTTGCCGGTGAAGAGTGGCTTGGTAAAAAGGATTCTGCAATTGGATCATTGTCGGACTTGTTAACATTAAAATCAGCCTCTGATTTATTAACGAACAAATCTCTTCGTTGGGAAGTAAGTGAAAGAAAAGAATCATGGTGGGATTGCAGTATAAAGATTGAAAGAACCTTTACTTATACTGATGGCGATGGTAACGAACAAACCGATACTTATGAAGATACAGATTGGGAAGCCTGTGATGCAATAGACCCAGATAGCCCAGAATGGAATGAGGTTTGGACAGAAACAGCAAGTTTTAATAACTGCCAAGAAAAACTTGATAGGTGGTTTGATGAAAGAGCTGCAGATATCCAAAGAGATATTGCGAATAGTGGTGGTATTCAAAATTATTCGGGTCCTATGACTCCGTATGATGATGAAAATTGGCTAGAATGGTTTGAACGAGAGTCAGAATATTGTAAGTTTATTGGTTCAGTTCCAACCACCCTAATTAATGGAGGGAATGCTTCAGTTGTGAATGGTACTGTTGTATTTGATCCTACGCCTGATAAATAAAATTTTCTAATTTTTAAAAGGGTACTTTGGTACCCTTTTTTTTTATACATTTGATGTTAAACTTTTTGTATGAAATTTTTATATATATTACTAGTCTCTATATCTATCCCTATATCCTCCTTAACAGTTATATATTCATCTACTTATATAGATGTTTTAAATTTAGTTGAAGTTAAAAAAAGTTCCATAGTAATAGATGGCAACAAAATAACATCAATACAAAAAGGCTATATTGATATCTCTAAGGAGGACATATTAATTGATTTAAGGGGAATGACCTTAATGCCAGGATTTATGGATATGCATGTTCATTTTGGTCAAGAGTATTTATCAAAAGCTCAAAGGCCAATAAAAGTTGAAAGAGAGACTAGCGCAATACTAGCAACATCTCATGCTTTAAAAACACTTAAGGCTGGTTTTACAACAGTAAGACAGGTGGGTGATAGTGGTATGGTTGCTATCGCTTTAAGAGACACCATTAACTCTGGACAGATTACAGGCCCACGAATATATACATCGGGAAAAAGTATTGCCACTACAGGAGGTCATGCAGATCCAACAAATGGCCTTAGTTCAGATAGTTATGAATACCCATCACCTGAAGATGGTGTTATCAATGGACCTTATGAGGCTTATACAGCTGTTAGACAGAGGTATAAAGACGGTGCAGATGGAATAAAGTTAACTGTAACTGGTGGAGTTTTGAGTGTTGCAAAATCAGGCGATAATCCACAATTTACAATTGAGGAAGTTAATTCGATTGTAAAAGCTGCAAAAGATTATGGAATGTGGGTTGCTGTTCATGCTCATGGGGCTGAAGGTATGAAAAGGGCAGTTATAGCAGGTGTAGATTCTGTTGAACATGGAACGTTTATGACCGAAGAGGTTATGGATTTAATGATTCAAAATGGTACTTATTATGTACCCACCATCTCAGCAGGTGAATTTGTTGCAGAAAAATCAAAAATTGATAATTATTTTCCTGAAATTGTTCGCCCCAAAGCGGCAAATGTTGGTCCTCAAATATCTGCTACTTTTACCAAAGCATATAAAAGAGGTGTAAAAATTGCATTTGGAACTGATGCCGGTGTTCAACCCCATGGAACAAATTTAAAAGAGTTTATCTATATGGTTAATAGTGGCATGCCTAATATAGAGGCAATTAAAGCGGCTACTATTGAAACTGCAAAATTATTAAAGATTGATTCGAAGCTTGGTTCTATATCAGTGGGTAAATTAGCTGATCTTGTTGCAGTAAATGGTAATCCAATATTAGACATTAATAATATTGAAAATATTTCTTTTGTTATGAAAGATGGAGTAGTTATCGATCATGATTAATAAATTAAATCCTTTTTATATAGCACTCTATACGTCAATATTTTTTCTTGTTTCTTTTTTTACTTTAAGTGCATTGGGTGTCATTCAGGAATCTGTTGCTACTGAGTTGTTTGGTCAAGCTTCCAGATGGTGTGAAACTCTTTCTGATGGTCTTTTTAGAGAGCCTGTTAATACTCTTAGTAACTTAGGATTTATGGTTGTTGGCCTTTATATTTTTTGGGTCATTTCAAATGAAGATGTTGACACCAATAACGAGTTTTACGGACCCTCAAAAATAGCTATTCTTTATGCATCAGCAGCAGTATTTTTAGGGCCTGGATCAATGTTAATGCATGGGACTAATACTCTTTGGGGAGGCTGGGCTGACAACCTAAGTATGATTATGTACATAGTCATTCCATGGCTCTATAACGTATATAAAATGAGTAACTGGTCCCAGCAGACTTTTATAAAAGTTTATTTGTCTATAATAGTAATCTACTCTGTATGGAGATGGTTTACAGATTGGGGATTAGGAATTAATTTTAATTTATTCTCAGTTTCTATAGGTTTATGGTTTATCTCTGAGGTTTTATATTTCTGTAAAAACTTCTGGTCAGGATGGATAAGATTTTTTTCAGGTTTTGTAGGCTTTGTGGTTCTCGCATTATTTGGTACATTTCCTGCTGAAGTATTTGAGAATATTAATGAATATTGGTGGATTATATTTTTCTGGTTACCTGGATTATTAGCTAACTCCAAGCCAGAGGGCGAACGAACTTATATTTATTATTTATTAGGAATGGTTACTTATTTTGCTGCATTCTTTATTTGGAACTATGGAGTTCCAGATAATGAATACTGTAAACCAGACTCATTAATTCAAGCACATGGTATTTGGCATTTATTATCAGCTATTGCTACGTATTTCTTTTTTCTACACTACAGATCTGAAAAAGTTTAAGTTGCTGCACTATAAAATGGTTTCACATCCCGTATCATCTAGAAAATCAAGAACTCTTTTTTTATCTTCTTGATTTAATAGGTCGAACTCATTCTTGATCCATTTCAGGCATTTGGCTTGATAAGGAAAAGTTTTTTGTTTCCACACTGCATTATCTATTTTCATTTCCCATGTTTCATCACCGTTTTCAAGAGCTTGAGCATTTGACAGTAATGCCGGTATATACATTTTTCCAACTTCTTTTAACAGATTTTTTAGTGATTCTGGGCTATCTTCAAGTTTTGTCCATGCGGTATTTTCAGTATCGTGTCCTGAAAGATCATCTAATACGTCAACCCATGCTACAGTCCTCAATGAATATTCATATGCTATCTTTCTTGGAGTTGGATCAAACCCAACCAATTGGGTAAGTTGTCCATAAAAAGAAAAATCAGATGAAGAAGGTTTTGTACCTAATAAGAATGAGCTATTTAGTAGATGATCCTCCATAAGATTTAAAAATCTTTTATAACTAGAATCAATAAAATTTGCCGTATCATCATTAGACCCTACAACCCATAGTCTATCTATTTGCCTCTTTGATACGAATTCCTTGTATTTAGCATGCATTTCATTCGGAGTGTTAATTCCTATATCTACTAACGGAAGTATGGTTCCTGCAACATCAGCATCCTCTTTAAAGTACCATCTGTAGTGAAACATGTACTTGGTAACCCATTCATCACCAAAATCCTCAAGCAAATAATTTATAAATGCTAGAGCAGGGTCATTTGGAACTATCCTTCTTTCAGTAAATTCATTTTCTAATCTTCTTATTATTGGAGTTGAATCAGTAGTTGCTACCAATGATCCATCTTCATTTGGTAATAAAATTGTTGGAAGTAGAATTGGTTTTGGTAGCTCTATACCAAGTTTAGTAATTTTTTTAGCGATATCGCCATTAAAAATAATATAAGGGATATGCCTATATCTGAATGCAGCTAATATTTTTTGAGTATAAGGTGAGGGTGTTGCACCAAAAATCTTAATTTTTTTAGTCATACCTATACCTATATTTTTACAATTATTCCTTCATTAGGATTTATATTACCAACTACAATTTGATTATAAGTTTCTATAAAATTTTCAATACCATCAATTTCAATAACACTCATCCAGTCTTTACTTTGATTGGATCTCTTGGTCATAAATTCATTAGTCCTTTGGTTGTAGCCTTCATAGCCCCAATCTTTAAATCTTTTTTGAATATGTGCTGGCGCAAAAAAGAACTCAGTTCTTTCTCTTAACATTGCTTGTCCCAATGCGTCCTCAGCTGTTACCTCATTCTCCCAATGAGTCATTCCAACCGTATAGCATTTGAGCATATTATTTCCCAGTGACCCATGAAGTGTTCCTAAGATTTCACGACTACCAGCCATATCAACCATAACAGTCTTGAGATTACTATTTATTGAGGATAGTTGATCATATGAAATAACTTGATCATAACAACCTAACTTAGTTACAAAGTCAGTATTTTTTGAAGAGGTAAGTCCAATTATATTTGGGGTTTCTTCTGAGTCTTTAAGACCTTGTGCAAGACCTATTGCTGTTTTGCTTGAAGCACTAACAACAATAATTTGATCTGCATCAAGATAAGCTTCATCTTCAAGCGCATCGCAAATACAAAAGGAAGTTATATGGAGAGGAAAAAGGAGTGATCTAAGATTATCCTTGCTAGGATCATAAGTGTTATCTCCATTAACTCTAATATAATTATTATATACAGCAGGTAAATCTTTTCGATGATCTTTACCATCACTAAAACCCTGATCAGTAATTTTTATTGGATTTATTGTCAGTGAGTCAGCAGGTGGGAAGTATCCGAATAACCTTTCGCCATCTTTGATAGAAGTATTTTTTGATTGTGTTACTTTAGCAAATCCCCAAACTGGTATACAGCCCCAATTTTTATTTAAATCATCAACAGTCTTAAAAAACTGCCAATAACCAATAGTATCTCCAGCAACCCCATAAGTAACATTATTTGAGGTAAATGCAAAACTCTCAATCGATACATTAATATCACCATCATCTATTTCAGGCGATAAGAATTCTATAATTCGAGTTCTTGTTAAATCACTTTTTAGAGTTTGGAGTTGTTTGGACATTACTTTGTTTCAATGTTTAGTTGACCAGCAAGTCCAGCTGTTCTGTGGATACTGCTTTCTATATACTCAGGACTCATTATCATATCGAGCATAGCTTTTTTGCTTGGATATCTTGCTATTGCAACCATATCCCACAGTTCTTCAATATTACCTAGCATTAAGCGTGTCACATCACCTGAATATACCCATTCAGCTCCAACTTTTTTTAAATGTTTAACAACCTCTTTGCTGTAAATTGCATATGCTTCTGCGCCTGTAAGATTGGTCTCTCTTCCATCTTTATATTCAGCCTTATCTTTAAATTTTAAGAGGTTTACCATAGATATAGGCGAATTATCATCACCCTCAAGAAAACCATCCATCTGCTCTTTAGTTGGATAAACGCTATTATTAAATTCCATATTTTATTCCCCCATTGTTATAGCTTTTTGAAATGCTGGTCTATCTTCAATTCTGGCAACATATTTCTTGATGTGTTCCATTTCATCTGAGACACACCCTAATCTGTTTGCCATAAAACATGAATGTCCAAGCATCAAATCAGCTGCTGAAAAATCACCAACTAAGTAATCTTTGTCTTTAAGATTTTCGTTAACCGGTGCAAGTGATTTAGTTATTAAGTTTTGAGATTGCCTTAATACATTCTCATCTCTTCTATCAGGTGGCAATAAGATTGTTTGAACAACAACTTGATTCATTGGAGGCATAACCATTCCCTCGCAATAATGAAACCATTGAAGATAATATGGAAATTCAACACTATTAGTATCCGGCTTTAAGCCACCATCTTTATGCCTTTCAAGAATATATTGAATAATAGCTCCAGACTCAAATATAGAAACTTCATCGTCCTCAAGAACTGGAACTCTTCCTAGCGCATGCCTAGATCTATGTTCTGCAGATTTTAAGCCTTCTTTAGTAAAAGGCATGATATTGACTTCATATTCCAAACCTAATTCCTCAAGAAGCCATATAACTCTTCCAGCTCTTGTTCCAGCAGTAAAATGAACTTTCAACATAGATAATCCCCGTTTATTTTTTTACCATTTTTTGAGCATTTTCAATGAATTTCTTTTCATCATCCTTATTTTTTAAAACACTCTCTCTATCATGTGGAATCTTAATACCTTTAAGCATTCCAGGTTGCTCATACATTTTATCTTTCCATTTTTCTAAATGAATAAGACCATCAGTAGAAACTCCAGACCAATTATGAGTTCTGACCCAGCACCAATTTGCTATGTCTGCAATTGAATATTCACCTGCAACCCATTCATTCTTTGCTAGCTGTATATCAAGAACCTCAAAAAGTCTCCTCGATTCATTTTGATATCGTTCAATCGCAGGTTGAAGTTTTTCAGGAAAGTATCTAAAAAAAACATTTGCTTGACCCATCATTGGTCCAATACCACCCATTTGAAACATAAGCCATTCTGTAACTTTAGCTCTACCAATAACATCCTTAGGAATAAGTTTCCCAGCCTTATCAGCTAAATAAAGCATGATTGCTCCTGATTCAAAAATTGATAGATTATTATCTGTGTCTACAATGGCAGGTATTCTTCCATTTGGACTTATTTTTAAAAAATTTGGTTTATGTTGATCGCCATCTCCAAGATTTACTGAATGTATTTCATATGGCATTTCTAGTGCTTCTAATAAACAAGAAATTTTGTGTCCATTAGGTGTAGATGCTGTATAAAGATGAATCATAAAGTTTATGTTTTAATAAAATCAACTAATACCTTAGATAGTTGTTTTGGTCTTGTCCACTGAAAAAAATGTCCTCCACCTATTTGTGGGGCACTTATTGCATTTGGAGCCATCTTAAGAACATCTTTTTCAATTCCATTTGTTACTGGATCATCACCAGCAAAAATAGATAAAAATGGTTTATCTGATGTTTTAAAAAACGCACGAGCTTCTTTTTGAGCTTCTAGTGATTGATCTGGAATAATTGGGACATGGCTAGGCATAGCTCTTGGCCCCATTTTATATGATGGATCAGGAAATGGAGCTTCATACGCTTTCATTAAATCAGTATAAAAGGGTGATATCTTTTCAAGTCCAATAATTTGAAATAAATAGTGAACAAGAGTTGTAAATCTTGATTGAAAAGTTTTCCCCATTAGCATTTCATTAAGCATACCAATTGGTAAATTTTTTGTATCCCAAGTGAACTTTTGCCAATACATAAATTTTGTTGCAGGATGTCTATCACCATCCATTTTTTTTATTTCATTATCCAATTTAAAGAGCGTAATTTTTTTATTGGACTTTTTGAAAGCTTTCACTTCATCAATAACTTGCTGAGGAGTATTTGGATTATACGGAAGACCTGTATTTCCCATAGCTATTTTTAAAAATCTATCTGGATCTGCAGCAACCATTCGCAAGCCAATTAATCCACCCCAGTCTTGGCCAAAAAAAGTAAGATTTTTAAAATCATTTACTCTTAACCACTCACTCATCCAATCTACTTGATTTTGGTATGAGTAATCCTCTCTTGCAGTAGGTTTATCTGATTTACCATAACCAACTAAATCTGGAGCAATAACCCTAATTCCTGCTTTAGTAAGCATAGGAATCATTTTTGCATATAGATAGCTCCATACAGGTTGTCCATGCATTGCTAATAACATTGGCCCATCCTTAGGGCCTTCATCAATATGATGAATTCTTAAAATAGATCCATCTTTAGCTGTGATATTCGTATATACAGGCTCAAATGGATAATCTTTTATGTTGTCAAAATATTTATCAGGTGTTCTTAGTACTTTCATTTAAAACTCTCAATAATCCCATCTTTAATCAACTCATCTATCAATTGATCAAAGGGTTCATCTTGACCAAAATAATATTTTCCTTTGTATACATTTAAAGGGACTCCATGATGACCTGCTTTTTTTTGGTCTGCTTGATTCATTTCAATTTCTTTTACTAACTTTGTTTCATTTACTTTAATATATTCTCTTACCTCTAATAAATTTTCATCAAATCTAGTAAATAGAGGTCCTAACAGCTGATCTTTATTCCAGTTTTTTACACTCCAAATTAATGTAGATAACTCATGGGCAAACTCAATTCCCTTACCTTGATTACACATAAATTGACCCATGAGACATATATCAAATATATATGGTTGATGACTTGAAATTTTTCCAGTTAAAGTATTTTGTACTATTGGATCAGGTTTAATTGGCATTTTTAAGGGAATATTTAATTTTTTTGCTTTTTTAGAAAAGTCTCTTATAAATGGAATGAAAAAAAATATATTTTTATTTTTAAACCATTCAGGCATTCTTATGGCTAATGGATAAACGATCTTAAAATTTATTTCAACCTGATGTTCATTTTTAAGTCTTAACATTCTTGGGAGTATTAGATATGAGTAGGGACTCCTATATGAAAAATAAAAATCAATAGTATTATCATTATTCATTTTCTAAAATCTCCATAATTTTTTGAGATATCTCATGGCCTGCATTTTGATTCTGACCAGTTATAAATCTCTCTTCATCATCTACAACCACATGGTTGGCAAAAAATTCTATGCGTTTAGATTTTGATTCAAAAAGTACTCCAGCTTTTTTTAGCTCGTCTTCAGGGTGCATTGGTGTAAAAAATATACCGAGTTCTTGTAACTGCTTATTAGTTACTCCGGTCATTTTTCTATTTTTAATTAATAACTCACCATCTTTATTTTTAATATTAATTAAACCCAAAACACCATGACATATGGCTCCAATTAAAGACCCAGACTCATAAGCTGTAAACATTTTATCCGCTAGTGATTCCGAAAATCCAAGATCATATGCTGCTCCCCATCCGCCAGATAAAAAAACGATATCAAATTCTGTAAAATCTACATCTTCAATAGACAGCGAATTTGTTAAAAGGGAGGTAAGTTCAGCAGATTTATTAAACATTTTATCCTCCTTTGTATCTATGAACCAAGGTGTTGGCTCCACAGGAATCAAACCTCCATTAATAGAGGCTATTGTTACATCAATATTCGCATCCTTAAACTCAAAATATGGAACGCTAAGTTCAGATAGCAATAAGCCCGTTGGAGCACCATCAGTTTCATTCGGTTTATAAAGAACCCCGTGATTAGTGGCTATTATTAGAGCTTTTTTGTCATTAAAATTGAACTCTTTACCGTCATATTCTGGGTGTAGACCTGCTTTAGTTAATAAAATAGGTAATGCCAATACAACTACTACAACTAATATGATTATGCTTAATGCTATTTTTTTTAATTTTTTCATGTTTTACCTCTTATTTAGGAACTTAGTTTGGCCAATAAATTAGCTCATCTCCATCTTCATAATCTGTTATTGGTTTATCTGTTGTGATTGGCATATAAACTGACTGTGGCCACTTTACCTTTGGCATTGATTCAACGTGTTTGTCCAACATATTGTTTAATAGTTGCTTTATTTCAAATTCATTACTGGCTAAATTAATTAGCTCATATGGATCATTGCTAAGATTGTATAAAAACTCTTGCTTAAATGGGTACTTAGAACGCATTAGCTTCCAGTCATTGTGAATAATTGCTTGGTAGGTTGAGTTTTTCCAATAAAGAGTGTCATGCGGCTCACCTTCTTTTTTATCAACTATATAGGGGATCAAATTTTTACCATCTATATGCTTATTTTTAGGTTGCTTAATATTTGCAGCTCCTAATATAGTACTAAAAATATCTGTGTGGTGAATTCGTTGACTAAATACCTGATTTTTATCTATCATTGATGGCCACTTTACAAAAAATGGGACATGCACACCGCCTTCAAAGTGAGTAAGCTTCCATCCTCGATAGGGCTTATTAATATCATGAAGACCAATATAACCAGCGCCACCATTATCAGAAGTAAAGATTATTAAAGTATTATCAGTTAAGCCATTTTCTTCAAGTACATCAACAATTTTCTTAATTGATCTATCAAGAGCCTCTATCATCCCAGAATAGACTTGAAGCGTATGGTTTTGCATATGTTTGTGCTTTTCATAATCTTTCTTAAGTGACTGTAAGGGGTTGTGGGGCGCAAAATGACCCAAGTAAAGAAAAAATGGTCTATCTTTATTATTATTTATGACATTTACAGCTTCATTAGTATAGTAATCCGTTATGTATCCACCAGGCTCAAAGGGCTCACCTCCATTAAAACTTACTGCAAATTGTGATGATGCCCAAACCATATCTTCAATACTGCTATCTATTTTTGCATTTACAACATCTGGATGATTTTTAGGAAGATATAAACTGCTATTAAGCATTAAACTGTCATCAAAGCCTTGATCATTAGGTTTCATTCCATCTGTAAATCCACCTAAATGCCATTTTCCAATATGAGCAGTGTAGTAACCATTATCTTTAAGCAATTCAGCAATTGTTATTTCGTTACTAGGAAGTCCTCCAATTGTTAGACCAACTTCATCCCACTGAACATCATCCAGCTCTATGGTTTCTAATTCTCCATCGCGTCTAAGCAAATTCATTATCCGGGCTGCGTTCGCAGGGTAGGGGGTAAACTCAAACCCATATCTACTTGAATATCTTCCTGTCATTATAGAAGCTCTTGAAGGGGAGCATACTGGGCTTGCTGCATAACCGTTAGTAAAAGCAATACCGTCTCGTGCTAGCTTATCAATATTTGGTGTTTTAAGTGATCCATCAGCTGCACCACCATTATAAAAAGAAACATCATTAAACCCTAAATCATCGGCTAGTATTAAAATAATATTTGGCTTGTCCGATACGACTATTTCTTTATTAACTGGCCAAATAATTTCTTGATTTTCTGCAATTGGATTACTAAAACTTAGTGATAAAGGAATAAGTGTTAGGGCAATTTCTTTTCTAAAATTCCATGCACTTATAAAGCATAGAGCAATAACTGATAAAGTAATAAATTTTTTCATAACACAATAAATCTTATAATATTTTGTAGTTCTAAGGTATGAGATTTTTTGAATACAATCTATGCAAATTTATTTCAATGTAAATTTAGATTTGCAAAATTCTGCAGCATCTGTGTTTTTATGCACATACTGATTTTTAAAAAATAATGTATGTTTATAGTTCATTTAAATTTATAGGGAGTTTACAAATGAAACTTATCAAACAATTATCTTTATGCATTTCCTTGATGGCTATGCCTTTATTTCTTTTGTCACAAGATTCAGGTGGAATCGAGGACGTTATTGTTACTGCAACTAAAACAGAAGCCAATGCACAAGACGTACCTATGGTTGTTGAAGTTTTAACTGCAGCACAAATAGAAGACATGAATATTACAACAGCAAGAGATATTGATTCAGCACTACCATCATTAATCGTTAACTATAATGTTGATCCATTTAATGCATCAATGAGAATAAGGGGCATTGGTACTAGTCAAAGTGATGCATCTCTAGAATCAGATGTGGCACTTGTTGTAGATGGAGTTTATCTCAACAAAACAGGCTTAGGTTTAAATGATCTAATTGATATAGAGAGAATCGAGGTTCTTCAAGGCCCTCAAGGAACCCTATATGGAAAGAACTCAAATGCAGGTGTTGTAAACATAACAACAAAATCACCAAGACCCGGAGATTCAGATGGCTTTATTCATTATGAAAGTGGTGATTTTAATTCAACAAGAATTACTTCTGCGATGAGTCTTGGTCTTTCTGGTACTACTGCAATTAGATTAAGTGCTAATGTAAACGAATCAGATGGCTATATGACTAATTTGGTTGATGGGCAGTCTGCAAACGGTGTCGATGATTCAGTTTTAGGTTTAAAGATTTATCATGAAAACGAAAAACTTAGTTATGTTTTCTCCCATTCAGATATTTCAAAAAAATCAACATGTTGTGCTGTGGACAGTGTTGCTACATCTTCACAGACAGCAATTGGAATTCCCTTACTAGGCAGAACACCATCAGATAATGATTATACAAATTATAAGTATGCAACTTCAGCCGGCACACCAAATTTTAACTTAGACTCAACATTAACATCTCTTAAAGTAGATCAAGAAAGAGAAAATGGAACATTAACTTATATAGTTGCAAGAAATAAATATGATGCATATAGACATTGGGATGCAGATTTCACATCTCTGGACATGCTTTCGCTTAAGAGAAACATGCCAGGTAAGTCACTTACCAATGAAATAAGGTTCAGCTCAAATATGATTGGCAATAAAGAGTATACGGTTGGAGCATTCTTCCTAGATGCAGAATATGGAGAATCAGGAGCATATCCAAATAAAGGTGCTATAGAAGTTGGTCCTGACTTTTCACCTGTATGGGGCACATGGTTTACACAACTAAGTACTCAGGCTTCACAATTAGGAGCTTTAGCTCAAGCAGGTCTTGCAACTCCTGCACAGTTAGCTGCACTTCAAGGACTTCAAGCTGCGCTTCCAGGGGTTGGTGGCTTCTTCGCAACAACACAAGCTGGAGATATGATTGCTCAAGATATGACATGGTCTGATGAAACAGCAGCTATATTCGGAAGAATGACTGTTCATGTTTCTGATACTTTTAGATATACAGTTGGTGCCAGATATACAACTGAAGAAAAAGAAGCTGATTTATATGGTCAGACTATATTAGGTGGCGCTGTAAGCCCAACTTTGGCTGGAATATTACAGAATCCTAATCTTGTTGGTCTTCCAAGACAAGCAGTTCTTGGAAATGCTTGGCCTTTTAGTGGTTTCTTACAAAATGTTGATGATACATTTTCAAGATCTGATAGTGCTACAACATGGTCTCTTAGCGTTCAAAAAGATCTATCTGATGATGTAATGCTCTATGTGGCTGCTGCAACTGGTTATAAGGCTGGTGGTTTCAATTCTACATCTGGTGATACGGGAGATATGAGAGCTTTTGACAAGACTGAAACAACCAATTTTGAAGTTGGCATCAAATCAAGATTAATGAACAATAAAGTTCAGCTTAATGCTACTGCTTTTTCAATGGATACAGATGGGCAGCACTTCATTACACAAAGCCCAACTGGCACTGGAACAATTGTTGGAAATGCAACGGAAACAGCCGAAAGGCTTGGATTTGATTTAAATGTTGTTGCTAAATTAACATCAAATCTAACATTAAATATGTCATATTTTACTGTTGATGATGGCTCACCAGATATTTTAACTAATGCCGCAGCAAGATTAACTCCAGATGACGCATATACAATTGGACTTTCTCATAATTACCCTCTTGGAAATGGTAATATATTCTCAAGAGTTGATTACTCATATGATGGTCCGTACGAGTATTCTTCAGCTCCAATGCTCTCACCAACATGGCAAGCTCAATTACCAGCTGCTTATCCAGAGCTAGCAGAAAAACAAGATCAAGAATTTTTAAATTATAAAATTGGTTGGAGAAATGATTCATGGGAACTTGCTTATTCAGTTAAAAATGCAACTGATAACAACTATGTTAGGTTGGTATTAATAGCAAGTGGAATCAGTGGAGTTAATGGTATGACTATGGGTGCACCTGAAACACATAGTTTCAGCGTTAAATATAATTTTTAAATTGTTTGCAATCAAGGGGGTAGTGCCCCCTCATTACTCCCTTGATTTTGTTGCATTATTAAACAATGACTCCGCATATAAATAAATATACAGAACATCAAGTAGTATATAGAATTAAGACATCCTTATTTTTAATAAAAGAGTGACTTGATGGTAAAAACATTTAAATATTTAATCTTGATTTCAATATCAATATTCATCTTGGGCACTCTGTCACTAAAGAATCATTTTATTCAAGACAAGCTATTAGGTTTTGCTATTAAGTCATTGGCCACACCTGAATCAAATTTGCCTAAAGAAGATACATTAACAGCAATAGTTTGTGGTTCAAGAGCACCTATAGTAGACCCAAATAGAGCTGAGGCATGTATTTTAGTACAAGCTGGTGACAAGATATTTATATTTGATACTGGTGATGGAAGTGTTCAAAATTTAGTTAATTGGAATATACCATTTGATCGTGTAAAAGGTGTTTTTTATACCCACCTTCACTCTGATCATATTGCTGATATAGGTGAAATTCATATGGATACATGGGTTGCTGGAGCAAGGAAATCTAAGCTAAAGGTCTATGGCCCTGAAGGCGTTCAGCTTCTTACAGACGGAACTGAGTTGGCTTATACGAATGATTACATTTTTAGAAATGAACACCATGGTGATCTATTAGCCCCCCTAGACGTTGTTGGCTTTGATACTCATACTGTTGATTTAGATAATCCTATACTAATTGATGATGGAGATTTAAAAATAACAG
>JABBBT010000034.1 GCA_018607365.1 SAR86 cluster bacterium | reverse complement strand
AGTGTATTTCCCATCTTTGATATTTTAATATTTTCTAGAAACGGTACTTTGGTGTCATCCTGACCATCGGCACAAATTTTTGCTGAATCTAATGGCCCTCTTAGGATTTCAATAGAGACATTTTCAGATGAAGATATTACAAATGGTCTAGAAGAAATACTCTGCGGAAGCATTGGTAATATTGTCCAAACGTCTAAACTTGGATGAATAATAGGACCGCCAGCAGATAATGCATATGCAGTTGATCCTGTTGGAGTAGCTATTATTAGCCCATCAGATCTTTGCTCATAAACAACTTTGTCATTTACACTTAACCTATATCGCATAAGCTGTGCATATGCGCCCGAATGAATTACTATTTCGTTTAAACCATATACGGTCTGATTAGAAAAGCTGGCACTTACTAAGTTTCTATCTTCAATTACATAATCACCTGAGAGAATCTCTTTTATTGAGTTTTCAAAATTATCTACCTTTACATCAGTTAAAAAGCCAACATTACCCATATTGACCCCAAGAATGGGTATATTAAATTCTAAAAATTTTCGTGCAGAGCCGAGCAAAGTCCCATCACCACCAAAAACTACTAATAAATCTATGTTTTCAACGAACTCATTATCTGGAACTTGTTTAAGGTTTGGATGGTTATAATCAGATGATATTTCTATAAAAACATCTTTTGCATGATTACATAGATTGTTAATCAAAGGATTAAGAGCATTGCTATCAATACCTTCGTAAGCTTTTTCTTTAACGTAGATCCCAATTTTTTTAAACATTAATCAATTATACTCTGCAAAAAAACTCAATGTATGTTTTTTAAAGGATGAAAAAATACTTTTTCTCCTTATAATGAGATTCAAAAGTTTTTAATATGGGAAAATAATATGACTCAAATAGATAGTTTTAGAGAAGAAGTAAAGCAGTGGTTAGATGATAATTGCCCAGCCTCTATGAGAGCTGGAGCTGATCCTGAAACACCCCTTGACGAAGTTTGGGGAGGAAGAAAAGCTGTATATAAGAATCCTGAATCAAAAGTTTGGCTTGATAGAATGGGTGCCAAAGGATGGACTATGCCAACAGTACCATCTGAGTATGGTGGTGGCGGACTTTCTAAGGAAGAAGTAAAAGTTCTTAATGAAGAAATGTTTGCTATAGGGGCAAAGACTCCATTATTAAGTTTTGGGATATGGATGTTAGCTCCAGTTTTATTAGAATATGGATCTGAGGAACAAAAGAAAGAACATCTACCAAAAATTATTAAGGGAGAAATAAGATGGTGCCAAGGCTATTCTGAGCCTGGATCAGGGTCTGATCTCGCAAGCTTGGCTACAAAAGCAGAAGATATTGGTGAGCATTTTATGGTAAATGGTCAAAAAGTATGGACTTCTTATGCGGATAAAGCAGATTGGATTTTTGCTCTAGTAAGAACAGGTCCAAAGGAACCAAAACATGATGGAATTAGTTTTCTATTGATTGACATGGAAACAAATGGTGTTTCAACTAAACCAATAACCTTAATATCAGGTAAGTCGCCATTTTGTGAAACATTTTTTGATGATGTGAAGGTACCAAAATCAAATTTAATAGGCCAATTAAATGCTGGTTGGGCTATAGCTAAAGCGCTGCTTCAACATGAAAGAGCATTTATTTCAAACTTTGGACTTGCAGCTGCAGTAGGAAGTAAGAAAGATTTAGTAACTATTGCTAAAAAGCATATCGGTGAAGAAAATGGAAAAATTAATAACGGATTTTACAGATCTGAAATTGCTTCTCATAAAATTAAAGAACATGCTTTTGGTCTTACTCTTCAAAGAGCAGGCGATGAAGGTGGCAAGGCTAGTGCTACAGCCTCCATGTTTAAATTATATGGAACGGAGCATAATAAAAAACGTCATGAATTAATGATTGCTGCAATGGGAACTGATGGAGTTGCATGGGATGGAGATGAATTTGATGATTCTGATAAAAATTTAACAAAAGCATGGCTTAGGACAAAAGGTAATTCTTTAGAAGGTGGGACTTCTGAGGTGCAATTAAATGTTATCTCTAAAAGAGTACTAGGCCTTCCAAGTTAAAAACAATACATATTACGGTAATCACAAATGAAATTAATACTAAATGAAGAACAGCAGTTTCTAAAAGATACTGCAAAAAACTTTGCAGAAGAAAGGACCCCAATAAACCACTTTAGATCACTTAGGGATAACAAAGATAATTTACTATGGGATAAAGATACATGGAAGGAAATGGTAAATTTGGGATGGTCGGGCATTCTTATTCCTGAAGAATATGGCGGCTCAAACTTTGGTTTAGCTGGAATAAGCGTGATACTTCAAGAATGTGGTAAAACTCTTACCCCTTCACCTCTTTTTGCAACCGGCGTTCTTGGAGCTTATGCTATTTCTCAATATGGAACTGAAGAACAAAAGAAGAAATATCTTCCTCAAATTGCAAATGGAGAAATTACCACAGCAATTGCGATTGATGAAAGCAGTCATCACAACCCGCTGAATATAAATATGCCTGCTGTTTTAAAAGATAATAGCTATATTTTAAATGGCAAAAAAGTATTCGTAGTCGATGGTGCTAGTGCTGATCTGCTTATAGTTGTTGCAAGAACATCAGGAAAAACTGGAGATAGTACTGGGCTAACATTATTTCTTGTTGAAAATAATCAACCCAGTATTAATGTAGTTAAGTTAGATATGGCGGATTCAAGGAATTATGCGAATATCACCTTCTCAGATATAACTGTACAAAAAGAAAATATTCTTGGAGACGTTGAGGCTGGCGGTGAAGCAATAGAAAATATTCTTGATATTGGAAGAATAGCCATCTCAGCAGAGATGCTAGGTAATACAGAAGCTGCGTTTGAATCTACAATTAGTTATCTCAAAGAAAGAAAACAATTTGGTGTATTAATCGGGACTTTCCAAGCACTACAACATAGAGCAGCTGAAATGTTCTGTGAAATCGAACTTACAAAATCCTCGATTATGGCAGCAATGCAAGGTGCTGATAATAATTCCAATGAACTTCAAAGACTAGCAAGTCTTGCTAAGACGATGGCTGGAGAAACTCTACATCTTGTTTCTAATGAAGCTATTCAAATGCATGGTGGTATTGGAGTAACGGATGAATATGATCTTGGCTTTTATTTAAAAAGATCTAGAGTTGTAGAGCAAATCTTTGGATGTTCAAAGTTTCATACCGAGAGGTATGCAAATATAAGCGGGTTCTAAAGTAGCTTATATGCATTCAATTAAAGCAAATTTAATAGGGGTAATAACTTGTACGCTAATCCTGCTAGAGCTAATGGTTGGGTTTGGTACGTTATTTTTAGTTAATATTCCTAGAGCTTTTTTTCCTACAAAATCTTTTAAAAAATATATCAGCAGGATCTCAAATAAAATTGGAGATCTAACTGTATATGGATTAAAAATGATTTTGCTTTTAATGCATGGCAATAGTATTCAAGTTTTTGATGAAAATAGGTTTGATAGAAATACCTGGTATATGGCTATGTCCAACCATCAATCCTGGGCGGATATATTTGTACTATTAGTTGCAGCTCATAAAAGAATACCGCTGCTAAAATTTTTTATGAAAAAAGAGTTAAGGTGGATACCTTTTATATATTTAGCAAATAAAACTCTTAATATGCCTTTTGTAAATAGGCACTCAAAAAAAGAAATTGAAATGAATCCAGGGCTGAGGTTCAAAGACTATCAAAATACTCTTGAGGCATGTAAAAGATTTATGAGATCTCCTTCAACAATATTTAGTTATGCAGAAGGAACGAGAAATGATCCAATCAAACATAAAAGTCAAAACTCACCATACAAAAACCTTCTTATTCCAAGAGTTGGAGGAATGGCTACTGCCCTATCTGCAATGCCAGAAATAGCAACCTTGGTTGATTACTCAGTAGTATATAAATCAGAGAAAAGAGATGCATGGTCTTTCTTAAAAGGAGAAATGAGAGACGTTAAAATTCTTGTAAAAGAACATGAAATTCCCAGACATTTAAAAAACAAGGATTATTCAGAAGATGAGAGTTATAGAGATAATTTTAAAATCTGGATTGAAGAGATCTGGATTAAGAAAGACCAAGATATGGATAATTTAAAGTTTTAATTCTTTCTTCGATACAATCCAGCCATTAAAATCTACATAAATCCATGACCCTGGGTTTATTTCAACATTACCAAATTTAAACGGTATATCTTTTTTCCCAATTCCTATGCTTTTATTTGTTTTTTTTGGGTAAGTATTTTTTGCGCATACACCAATATTAATATTTTTAATAATTTCAATGTCTCTTATGTATCCATTTACAAATATGCCATTCCAGTTATTTTCATATGCTGTTTGTGCAATTTGATCTCCAACCATAGAACATAAATCCTTGCCTGTATGATTTATAACTAAGACTTTATTTGTGCCATCCTCTTGAACAATTTCTTTTACAACACTATTGCTATGCTCACATTCTGCAATGGTTATTTCACCATAAAATTTTTCTAGTCCGCCAAAAGACTTTAAAAAATTACTACCAATAAAAATATCATTTTCATACAAGTCACAAATATCTGGTACTGTAAAATTTTTAAATTTTTGATACATAGTCGTTTTAGTAATAAATCTAAAAACTATTATAGAATATATTTAGCGTTAAATAATTTAAGAATATGAAATCACCTATCTGTGAAATGTTTGATATTGAATTTCCTCTTATTGCATTCAGTCATTGCAGAGATGTTGTTGTTGCAGTTTCTAAAGCTGGAGGTATGGGAGTTTTAGGAGCAGTTGGACATTCTCCTGAAAAATTAGAGATTGATCTCAAGTGGATTGATGACAATATCAATGGCATGCCCTATGGCGTGGATGTGCTTGTACCTAATTCATATAAAGGAAAAGGGGAAGGTAATTCATTACAAGACCTAAGAGAAATGATACCCCAAGAATATAGAGATTTTAGAGCTGATGTACTACAAGAATATGATGTTAGTGCAGATCATTTAAGAAATAGTGAAGATTCTGCTAAGACTGAAAAAAACTCTAATGCAGTTTTAGGCAAAGGTTTTGAAATTGCACAAGAGGTGTTAGATGTTGCTTTTGCCCATCCTATCAAACTTGTTGCAAATGCTCTAGGAGTTCCGCCTGACTGGATGCTTAAAATGGGAAAAGATAATGATGTTGCGGTTGCAGCCCTTGTTGGGGCAAAAGAGCATGCAATAAAGCAAGTTGAAGCAGGTGTTGATTTGGTTGTTGTGTCAGGTACTGAGGGCGGGGGTCATTGTGGAAGTGTCTCGACAATGGTTTTAGTCCCAGAAGTTCGAAGAGCTTTAAAAAAGTATGGTGACATACCAATACTTGCTGCTGGTGGAATTGCAACAGGTGAGCAAATGGCCGGAATAATGGCTATGGGCGCTGATGGTGTATGGTGCGCGTCTGTTTTTTTACCAACCAACGAAGCAGAAACTTCAGAAAATATAAAACAAAAAATGGTAGCAGCATCATCTAGTGAGACGGTCAGATCAAAAAGTAGAACTGGCAAACACTCTAGACAACTTAAGTCTCCTTGGACTGATGCCTGGGAATCTAAAAATGCACCCGAGCCTCTTCCAATGCCTCTTCAAACAATAGTAAGTGAACCTGCTTTAAGAGTTGTAAGGGATCAAGCAGAAATTGGTCATGAAGGTGCTAAAAAGCTTGAGACATATTGGGTTGGGCAAGGAATTGGGCTAGTAAATGAAAGTATAAGTGCAGGACAAACAGTTCAAAAATACAAAGAGGAGTTTATAGAAGCCTATGAAAATATGAATGCTTTATTTAAAGAATAAAACTAAATATTTTGATCTGCCCTCTTAACAAATTCTAAAACAGTTGCATTAATACAATATCTTGGTAATCCATTAGGCCCATCATCAAAGACATGACCTAAATGAATATCAGAGGATGCTGACCTTATTTCAGTCCTCCTCATGCCAAAACTATTATCAGGAATTTCATAAACTGAATCTTTTATAGGTCTTGTAAATGACAGCCAGCCAGACCTTGAAACAAATCTATCTTTTGTATCAAATAGAGGAGCTCCACTTAACTTATCTATGAAAATACCATCGGGTGTATTTTTAAATATTTGATATTCTTTGCAAAATCTAGAATCTGTACCCTCGTTAAAGGCAACATCAAATGCCTCAGACCTTCCAAGCTTGAAAGCTCCAAATGCTTTATAAAAATCCTTAGAATCCATATAGCCTTGGTAACCAAAAACCTCTTTACCGTCTTCTAAAAAAATTATGGTCGGCGTTGCCCAGGTAGGCGTTTCTATACTTAATGCACTTAATTCTTTAGCTGTTCTTTTAGAAAGTGGAATCGTTCCAGAGTAACCACTGATAACATCATTATTAAATTTCTCACAGTAAGGACAATACCCCTCAGAATCAATTACTAAAATATGTTTTCCTTCCAATAAGGCCGAATTATCAATTATATTTATAGGTAATTTTTCTTCGTTAAATGCAACGCCAGTAGAATGATCTGGGCAGTAACCATTCGGATTCTTTTTTATGTAATCCTGATGATACTCCTCAGCAGCATAAAATTTATCAAGCAACTTCACAGATGTTTGAATTTCACCATAACCAGCTTTTGTTAGTAAAGCTTGATAGTCTTTCAAAACTCTTTCTATTGTTTCTTTTTGGGAATCATTATTATATAAAATAATAGATCTATATTGAGTTCCTATGTCATTACCTTGTCGATTGAGCTGAGTTGGATCATGTGATTCAAAATAGTGTTGAAGTATTGTTTCAAAAGAGATTTCACTTTTATTAAAAGTTACCTTTACAACTTCAGCAAAATTATTTTTATTAAATTTGTTTTGTAGCTTTGTTATGGATCTGTAATTCGGCTTAACTCCATACCCATCGGAATAACCTGAAACTGCATTCTCAACTCCTTTAATAGACTCATATCCTTTTTCAGCACCCCAAAAACACCCCGAACCTAAAACAATACTTTCAAGATGTGAGGTAAGAATACTCTCTTCACTATTTAAAAAAAATGAAAAAGAAATTAGCGGTATTAAAAAATAATTACTAATTTTCTTCATATTTATAACTCCTGCTTTTTATAAATGATGGTCTATCAAAAAGTTGATCTGTCCATCTTTTAATATTTGGTTTGTATGCCTGTTCTATTCCTAACGATCCTGCAAGATTGATAGCATAACTGACGCATATATCAGCAATAGTAAATCTGTCACAGCATAGATATTCTTTATGTTCTAGCTCTCTTTCTAATAGCTTCAATCTAGATACAAACCATCTGCTATAGCCTTCAACTGCTGCATCAGCAACACCTGGTTCTTGAAACTTATATCTTAAAACTACTGTTTGAGGAAATGTTAATGTGGCATCAGAATGATATAACCAATTTAAATAAGATGGGTAATCTTTCTCATCTGGCATAACTCTTAAATCTGTTGGTCCATATTTTTCAACTAAATATTGTGTCATGGCAACAGATTCGGTCATTTTGATATCTCCATCAATTAAATAAGGAATAGTTCCAAGTATGTTTATGTCGAGATATTCCTTCATAAAGACCCTAGGAGGAAATGGCATCATAATTAATTCATAATCAATGCCCATCTCTTCTGCTGTCCATATAGGACGCATAGCTCTTGAATTTTCAGTGCCATATATTTTAATCATTTAGAAGTCTTTCATTTAATTTACTAATTATAATACTATTTTATATTGGTAATATTAGTGCTTATATATTACCATTAATTGGAGTTAATAATTGATACCTTATGAAAACTGAAAATATTGCACCTACTATTAAGACAAATTTAGACAC
Source organism: SAR86 cluster bacterium (assembly GCA_018607365.1). Taxonomy (GTDB): domain Bacteria; phylum Pseudomonadota; class Gammaproteobacteria; order Magnimaribacterales; family D2472; genus SCGC-AAA076-P13. Next base: position 15,034 of record JABBBT010000034.1, on the reverse strand, counting down.
TAAATCTGAAAAATATCTTAAAAATAAAAAAATGATGCATGAAAAATTAGATTTTCTTGATGATTTGCTTGATCTAGCAGAGCTTGGCGGCGGAATACGCCATCATGAAAGACTAGCAAAAAGAGGAAAAATGCCAGTTAGGGAAAGAGTTATGAACGTCATCGACCCTGATAGTCCGTTTCTTGAAATTCAGCCTTATGCTGGATATGGAACTAAGGAATATAACGTTGGTGGTGGTTGTGTATCAGGTATAGGGATAATTGCTGGAGTTGAATGTGTTATTTTTGCAAATGATCCTACCGTAAAAGCTGGAGCAATGACTGTCTATGTAGGAGAAAAATGGAAAAGAGCTATTGAAATATCAAGAGATAATAAAATTCCATTTATTAGCTTCGTTGAATCGGCTGGGGGAGATCTCAGTGTATCGGGCATAAATCAAGGTGACACACCACCTATTGCTCCTTCAATACAGACAACGCATTTTGCAGCAACCGGAAGATTTTTTTATGAAATGACAGAATTATCAAAAATGAAAATACCGGTAATCTCAGTTGTATTTGGATCATCTACTGCTGGCGGCGCCTATCAACCAGGTATGTCAGATTATAATATTTTTATTAAAGATCAATCTAAAGCCTTCTTGGCAGGTCCCCCTCTTGTGAAGATGGCTACCGGAGAAGAATCAGATGATGAAACTTTAGGTGGAGCTAAGATGCATTCTGAAAAATCAGGATTATCTGATTATCTTGCTGAAGATGAAATGGATGCTCTAAGAATCTGTAGAGAAGTTGTTTCTCATCTAAGTTGGAATAAGAAAGGTTTAGAACCTCAAAAATTTAGCTCAGATCCTGTTTATGATGAAGATGAACTGCTTGGAATTATTAGTGAAGACTTAAAATCAGCTGTTGATATCAAAGAAGTTATAGCTAGATTTTCGGATGCATCAAAATTTGAAGAATTTAAGCCGTTATATGGACCCACAATGGTCTGTGGATGGGCATCAGTTCATGGTTATCAAATAGGCATACTTGGTAATAATGGTCCAATTTATCCCGAATCAGCTGAAAAGGCAGCTACTTTCATACAGCTTTGTAATAAAAGAAATATACCTTTAATTTTTCTCCACAATGTAACTGGGTTTCTAGTAGGTAAAGATTTTGAAAGCCAGGGAATAATTAAAAAAGGATCGCAGTTAATAAATGCTGTATCAAATTCTATGGTGCCGCATATTACAATTATAGTAGGAGCTTCTTATGGAGCTGGAACATATGCAATGTCAGGAAAAGCATTTAATAATAGATTCACATTTCTTTGGCCGACCGCAAAAATTGCTGTAATGGGCCCAGAACAAATGGCAGGTGTAATGTCAATTGTTAGAAAAGCTAAATCTTTAAGAGACGGTCAAAAGTTTGATGAGAAAGCTGATGAAAATCTAAAAATAATGGTAACTGACTATCTTGAAAAGCTATCTCTTGGGCTGGTTGCAAGTAGTATGGTGACAGACGATGGGATTATTGATCCAAGAGACACTAGAGACATTATTGGGTTTTGCTTATCAATTGTAAGCAATGAGACTATTAAAGGTGCTGATGAATATGGAGTATTTAGACTATGAGTTTTAATTCATTATTAATTGCCAATCGAGGCGAAATTGCATGCAGGATTATAAGAAGTGCTCATGAAATGGGAATAAAGTGTATTGCGGTATATGTTGATGCGGATATGGATGCCCCTTTTGTAAAGGAGGCTGATGAGTCTATTCGTCTGCCAGATGGGGGATATTTAGATGTGGGTTTGGTAATAGAAGCTGCAAAAAAATCTGGAGCTCAAGCCATTCATCCTGGATATGGCTTTTTATCTGAAAATGCTACATTTGCTAGAAAAGTTATTAAAGAGGGTTTAATTTGGGTTGGTCCTTCAGCCCATGTGATCTCTGTTATGGGAGATAAATTAAAAGCAAAAGAATTAGCTATTAAAGCTAAAGTTCCTACACTGCCAATGACTTCAGATCCAAAAGAAGCAAAAAATGTTGGCTACCCTCTTCTTATTAAAGCAGCAGCTGGTGGTGGTGGAAAAGGAATGAGAATTGTAGTTGATAAAAAAGATCTCAAAGAATCAATTGCAAGTGCGCAAAGGGAAGCTAAATCGGGCTTTGATGATGAAAGGGTTTTTATAGAAAGATATGTTGAAAAATCTAGACATATCGAAATTCAAATTTTAGGAGATGTTCATGGAAATGTTGTTCATCTTGGTGAGAGAGAATGCTCTATACAAAGAAGACATCAAAAAATTATAGAAGAATCGCCATCTCCAAGAATAAATCATCAAGTAAGAGCTGCTATGGGAGATGCTGCTGTAAAGCTTGCTAAAAAGATTAAATATCAATCTGCTGGAACTGTAGAGTTTCTATTTGATGATAAAACAGAAGAGTTTTGGTTTTTGGAAGTTAATACAAGACTGCAAGTTGAACATCCGGTAACCGAAGAAGTTACTGGAATAGATTTGGTATGTGAACAACTGCGAATAGCTAGAGGTGAGTACCTAGGTTATGAACAAGATGATATTGAATTTAGTGGCTCTGCCATAGAAGCAAGACTATATGCAGAAGATCCAAGTAATAATTTTCTTCCAGAAATAGGTACTCTCATAGCTTTCGAAGATGGTTATGATGCAGATGCAAGATGGGACTCAGGGGTAGCTAGTGGTTCAGTTGTTGGGACAGATTTTGATCCAATGCTTGCTAAGGTTATTTCATATGCACCAACTCGAACAGACGCTGCCGGGAGGCTTGCTAGAGCTCTTGAGTCAGCTCATATTGGCGGAGTTAAAACAAATAGAGATTTCTTAATTGCTTGTCTGCGATCAGATGAATACTTGAGTGGTGATACCACCACTGATTTTATTGATCGGGTAAATCTTCCAAGAACTTTAGACCTATCATCAGATGAAATTGAACATGTAATATCATTGGCAGCATTATGGGTTCAAAAAACCAATAAAGAAAATTCAAGTATCTTGAAGTTTATGCCGAGTGGTTGGACTAACGGAAGACTGCCTAAGCAAAATATAACCCTTATGCTTAATAATGAAACTCATAAAGTTGAATATACCTATGTCAAGAAACAGGGCTTTATTTTTAGTTCAAACAAGGTTGCAAAAATTCATGACCAGAATGAGTTTGGATTAGATGTCGAATTCGATGGCAAAAGACATTTTTCTAGAATAACAATGTCAGAAGATCAAGTGCTTGTTCATATGCCATATGGTGATGTGATGGTAAGAGTCATGCCAAGATTTGTAATGCCTGGACTCGAAATCCAAGCAGGAGGACTTGTTGCACCTATGCCTGGAAAAGTTATTGATCTTAAGGTAAAGAAAGGCAGTAAAGTTAAAGCAGGAGATACCTTAATAATTCTTGAGGCTATGAAGATGGAACATTCTATAAAGGCCTCTGAAAATGGAACAGTCTCTGATTTATTGGTATCTGCAAATGATCAAGTGGAAAATGGAGCTCTTCTTATGGTAGTTGATCCAAAATAATGCATTACTCAGATCAAGTAAAAAATATAGAAAAGAGTTCTCTAAAAGTTCTTACCAGCAGGCATTATGAAATAATAAACTTACTTGAACAGATGCTTGAAAAGGGTATACCAGATCTAACTATGTCTGAGTTAGCTTCAAAATTAAAAATTTCTTTAAGAACTTTATATGAAATTGCTCCAAGCAAAGATGCATTAATTACAATGACTGTTGATAATATTTTAAGAAAACTTGGGAAAGATGCGTTAGATGAAATTGCTAGTATCCAATCACCTTTTAAGAAGTTACAAAAGTATTTAAGTGCAGTCAATCAAGCCGTAGGACCAAAATTTGATAAATTTATAAGAGGTTTAAGTAATGTGAATGGATCATCTGATATGGTTGACTATCACGAAGATTTTATTACAAGCTATATAGAAAAACTATTAAATGAAGCTTTGAAAGCAAGAGAAATAAAAAAGATAGATACAAGAGCTTTTGCAATTTTATTGGGTGGAATTGGTAGAGAGTTTTCTAAAGAAAAAAATAGAATATCAACAGATGTTTCACCTGAAAAATCAGCTAATTCAATAACAAGAGTTATTTTAGATGGGATAAGACTGGAGAGTTAAATTGAGTTCACAAGTAATTAAAATTGCAAATTGTAGTGGCTACTATGGAGATAAGTTATCTGCTGCAAAAGATATGATTGATGGTGGTCCTATAGATGTTTTGACTGGGGACTATCTTGCAGAACTCACAATGACCATTTTATACAATCAAAAACTTCAAAGAGGTGAAGATAAAGGTTATGTCGGTACATTTTTAAAACAAGTTAAAGAAATCGCAAAAGACTGTAAAGAAAAAAACATTAAGATTGTTACAAATGCAGGTGGGCTTAATCCTAGCTCGATGGCCAATGAAATTGAAAAGATATTAGAAGAGTTGTCTATTGATATGAGAGTTGCTTATATAGATGGTGATGACTTAATGCCAAGAATGGAAGAGTTAAATACATCTGGTGAAGAATTTATTAACATAGATAAAAACAAAAAACTAAATGATTCAGGCTATACAACTTTAACTGCAAATGCATATCTTGGAGCTTGGGGTATTAAAGAAGCTTTAGATAATGGTGCTGATATTGTTGTTTGTCCTAGGGTTACCGATGCTGCTGTGGTTATAGGTCCTGCTGCTTGGAAATTTAATTGGGCTAGGGATAATTATGATGCTTTAGCTGGCGCTCTTGCGGCAGGTCATATTATTGAATGTGGCTGTCAGGCAACTGGAGGCAATTACTCTTTTTTTAAAGAAGTGCCTAGTTTTGATAACGTGGGTTATCCGATTGCTGAAATTGAAGAAAATGGATCCTTTACAATCACAAAACATCCAGGAACAGGTGGCTTAGTTTCAGTTGGTACTGTTACAGCTCAATTATTGTATGAAATTAGTTCACCGGCATATATAAATCCTGATGTTATAGGTCATTTTGATACTCTAAAAATTGAAGAAGTCTCCAGGGATAGGGTCTATGTATCAGGTTGTAGGGGAAGCACTCCCCCTTCTAGCCACAAAGCATGTATTAATCTTGCGGGTGGTTTTAGAAATGGTATGGAAATTATCTTAACTGGTTTAGATATCGAGGAAAAGGCTAAGTCATTCACTGATACATTATTTAAATCCTTGGGAGGAATTGATCAGTTTGACGAGGTTTCAATTGATCTTCATCAGACTCAAAAAAATAATCCTAATTCAAATGAAGAGGCAATGGCATCTTTATCTCTTTCAGTTAAATCAATGGATCCAAACCTTGTTGGTAGGATGTTTAGCGCTAAAGTAGTTGAGCTCTCACTCGCAAGCTTCCCTGGTTTTTTTGCTCAAGGCGGAGTGAAGCCAAGCGGTCCAGTTATAGTTTATTGGCCTGCCCTAATAGACAGCATACATATAAAAGAAAAAGTGTATGTGGATGGTAAGAAAATTGAAGTCCTCCCAACAAGCCAACTAGGTCTTGAGGACAAATACTATCAAAAAGAACCAATTGATATTCCAGAAGCCCCAAAAAGCTCAAGAAAATCGGTTTATTTTGGTGAAATATATGGAACAAGGTCCGGTGACAAAGGGGGATGCGCTAATTTAGGGGTTTGGGCAAAAAGTAATATGGCTTATTCTTTCTTGTATGAATTCTTAACTGTAAAAAAATTAAAAGAGTTACTGCCAGACATAGAAAAATATGAGATTGATAGATATGAGCTCCCTAATATTAAATCTCTTAATTTCTATATTCATGATATTTTACAAGATGGCATTTCATCTAATAATAGAAAGGATGGTCAAGCTAAATCCCTTGGAGAGTATCTTGGATCTAAGCTTGTTGATGTTCCTGATGAAATTCTAAATGGGAAAATTATATGATTAATAAAAAACTATCCCTTGATGGGCTCGTCTTTAAAGCGACAAAAATTGATGTTTCAAAAAATATTTTAACTATTACTTTAAATCGTCCAGAAAAGAAGAATGCGCTTAATAACGTTATGGTGAATGAGATTAACTATGCCTTGGCTTATGCAAAACAAGAAAGAGGAATTCGTGTTGTGGTTATAGCTGCTGAGGGTGATATTTTTTGTGCAGGAGCTGATTTAAATCGAACAGAATCAGATTCAAATGTTCCAAAGTTAGACGGAGCAGAAGATATTAGTATAGCTATAAGGCATCTCTACAAACCAGTGATATGTAAAATTCAGGGTTCAGTTTTGGCGGGCGCTTTATTGATGGTAACTAATGCTACGCATGCTATTGCAATTAAGGAAGCAAAGTTTTCTGCACCAGAAATTAAACGTGGGCTATGGCCTTTTATGGTAATGGCTGGGTTATTTAGGGTGATGCCAAAAAGAGCAGGATTAGATTTTATTATGCGTGGTGGCTTTATAAATTCAGAAAAAGCAGAGCAATGGGGTTTGATAAATTACTCAGTACCTTCAAGTGAACTGGACACCACAGTTGATAGTTTAGCTAAAGAATTAGCTAACCTTGCGCCTGGAACAATGCAATTAGGATTAGAAGCATATGAAAAACAAGATGGGATGGATTTTGATGAAGCAATGCCATTTCTTCAAGAGCAAATTGCAGAATGTTTTAAAGGTAATGATGCTAAAGAAGGCATCGCCGCATTTTTAGAAAAAAGAGACCCTAAATGGGATTAACTTTTTATTAGAGAGACATTATATGGATTTGAACTACGGAGCTAAATACGAAGATTTTCGAAAAGAAGTTAGAGAGTTTTGTAAGGAATGGAAAGGAGTCAATTTTAAAGATTCTGCAAAAATACCAATGACGCAAGCTTTTGAAGCTACTGGTGTCACTATGTCTAGATCGGAATGGCAGTCTACACTAATTGAAAAAGGTTATTTCGCACGCTCTGTACCTAAAGAATATGGAGGCTTTGGGGGTGAGAGCGATATAATTAAGAACAGAATAATTGCATCAGAATTCTCAAATGCAAACATACCAGCTGCAATGGGTGGTCAAGGAATAGATATGTTGGTCCCAACCCTCTTAGAGCTTGGCACTGAAGAACAAAAAAAACGATATATTAAACCAACTCTTCATGGAGAAATGATTTGGTGCCAGGGGTACTCGGAACCAAACGCTGGAAGCGATTTAGCCAGTTTACAAACAAAAGGTGAGCTTGTTAACGATAGCTGGGTAATTAATGGTCAAAAAATTTGGACTAGCACTGCTCAATATTCACAAATGATGTTTTGTCTTGTTAGAACTGAGCCTGATGCACAAAAACATGCTGGAATAAGTTATTTATTAGTGCCAATGGATACTCCTGGATTGGAAATAAGGCCGCTTGTTGATATGACACTAAAAGCAGGCTTTAACGAAGTATTTTTTACAGATGTGACTATCCCAAAGGGAAATATAATAGGTAAAAGAGGAGAAGGATGGGCAGTAGCTAACGCCACTCTTGGTCATGAAAGAGGCTCATTAACAGATCCTAACGCTACTGTTAATAGAGTAAATTCTTTAATCGATAGAATGAAAGAGGAGCGACTAGATGGAACACGATTGATTGATATACCTGTCTATAGAGACAAGCTTATATCAATACAAGCAAAGGTGATGGCATTTCAATCTAATTCCTTAAGAGTTCTTTCATCAAAACTGAATAAAGGTCAGGATACAAAAATAGCTGGAATGATTCAGAAGCTTGTTGGTACAGAACTTAGGCATGAATTGGAAGGTTTTGCTGTAGATATTATGGGAGAGGTTGGAACATTGTACGAAGATAGCCCTCATTTAAGAGATAGTGGTTCATGGCAATTTCTATATATGTACTATTTAGGCTTAATAATAGGCGGTGGTACTAGTCAGATTCAAAAAAATATTATTTCTGAGAGAGGTTTAGGAATGCCAAAAGAGCCGAAGGCTCAGGGAGTTTAAAGTGTATTTTGGATTATCAGAAGATCAAATATTCTTTCAAGAAAATGTATCAAAATTTCTAGAAGATCAGGCCAGCCTTGATATTATTAGGTCTATCACTGAAGGAGACTCGCTAGAGCTTCAAGGGGAAATTCATAGTGGCTTAGTTAACTTAGGATTGGGTTCGCTTCTTATACCTGAAGAGTTTGGCGGGCTTGGATTAGACTTACTTTTTGCAACTGCTGTAAGTCAAAGCTTGGGTGGCGGGATAGCGCCAATTGCCTTTACTGGATCTTATATAATGGCTCCGTTAGCAATTATTTTTGGAGGAAATCAGATACAAAAGGAAAGATATCTAACTCAGATGTCTAAAAATTCTATAAGGATTGGGGTTGGTTTTTCACAATATATTGGTGCTCGAGATAACTCAACGATTGAAATGAATAGCAATAAAATCTCAGGAAGATCTCTATTTGTTTTAGATGCAAAGGACGCTACACATTTAATGCTTTCAGATGCAAACGGAGTCATTGGCTTGGTATCAAAAAACTCTTCAGGAATCGAAATAGTTGAACTAACCACCGTTGATAAGACTAGAAGTTATTCGGAGGTTATATTAAATAATGTAGACGTAGATGTACTTGAGCAAACTACCTCTAGTAATGATGCTATTAATAAAGCAGTTGATGGCGGTCGAATAATTCTTGCAGCTGACAGTATTGGGGCTTCACAAAGGCTCATTGACAAAGCAGTTGCATATTCAAAAGAGCGTAAACAATTTGGTCGTGTAATTGGGTCTTTTCAAGCAGTGAAACATATGTGTGCCGAAATGGCTGCTGATTTAGAGCCCTGCTATTCATTGGTATGGCACGCCGCTTATTGCTTTGACAATTCTCCAGATGAGGCCCGGTTAATGGCTTGCCATGCAAAATCTCATGTTTCAGAAATATCAAAAATGATAGCTAAAAAAGCCACAGAAGTTCATGGTGGAATGGGATTTACAGACTTAATGGGGTTACACTATTGGTTCAAAAGAATCGGAGTTAACAGGCATACCCTTGGAGCGCCTGAGCTCGTAAGAGAAGAAGCGGCAAATATACAAAACTTTTAAAATTATCTGTGAAAAATAAATATTCTTATATCTCTATATTAGCGTGCTGTATTTTTGTAGTTGCATGTGGAAATGGTAATCATATTAAAAAAGAATATGTTTCTCAAAATTTAAGTGCCGATAAAATAAAAATTAGCCAAGAAGTTTTTACTAAAATTGAACAAAGTCATTATGTAAAAGATTTCGTTGGGGAGGATTTTAATAAAAATTATATTATTGCTCTTATAGATAAGCTTGATGGGAATAAACAATACTTTACTAAAAATGAGGTTGAGCAATTTATAGCCAGATCTGAACTATATAAAGAGACAGATTTTGATATCGATATTTCTTATGAAATTATCAACCTTTATTTTAAGAGAATTGTTGAATTTTCTGAGTTCCAAATAAACTTAATTAATAACTTTTCATTTTCATTTAAAAAAGATGATTTTCTAGATATATATTACAAAGACAATGAGTGGCTTATTGATCAAAATGCCTTAGACAACCAATGGAAACTTCAAACTAAAAATGAATTCCTTTTAGCCAAGATGTCTGATGACTCATCAACAAATCCAAAAAATGACTTGATTAAAAGATATAAAAATAGAATAAAAAGAGTTAACCAGCAAAAAGAGGAAGACATTTTTTCAATAGCTATGATAGTAATGGCCAACCAATTTGACCCACATTCTTCATACCTATCTCCAAGATCAGCAGAAGACTTTGATATGAATATGTCTTTAAAGCTTGAAGGAATTGGAGCATTGCTTGGCATTGAAGATGACTATACAAAAATTATAAGCCTTGTTCCTGGAGGCCCTGCTGAAAAATCAGGAAAAATTTCACCAGACGACAAAATAACCAGGATAAGACAGAAAGATAAAGAATCAGAATATGTTGATGTTATAGGATGGAGAATAGATGAGGTTGTAAATTTAATAAGAGGCGAGTCTGATACAGAAGTTGAAATTGAATTTATATCATCTAAGGCAAGCGAAGGTGTTAGAAAAATAGTAACTTTAAAAAGAGAAGAAATTAAATTAGAAGATAGAGCAGCTAAAGGAGAAATTTATGATTTAGGAGATAAATCAAAAATTGGAATTATTGACCTACCATCTTTTTATATTGATTTTAATGCTTATCAGAATAGAACAAATGATTACAAAAGTAGTAGTAGTGATGTAAAGAAAATACTTGAAGATTTTAATGAAAATAGTGTTGATGCCGTTATTTTAGATTTAAGAAATAATGGTGGAGGCGCTCTAATAGAGGCAAATAAGATTATTGGTCTTTTTGTTGCCTCAGGACCTACTGTTCAAGTAAAACATAGTGCTGGATATATACAGCCATATGGCGACAGTAAGGCTACTCAGGTCTGGGATAAACCTCTATTGGTTCTAGTTAATAGATATTCAGCTTCAGCTTCAGAAATTGTTGCTGCAGCAATTCAGGATTATCAAAGAGGCATTATTGTTGGCCAAAGAACATTTGGAAAAGGCACGGTTCAAAGTTTAGAAGACATATCAAAAGGACAGATTAAAATTACTGAATCCAAATATTACAGAGTGGATGGAACCAGTACTCAAAATAAAGGTGTAGTGCCAGACATAATATTACCATCAACCTGGGATATTGAGACTGTTGGAGAGAGCTCCTACCCTACTGCCTTAGCATGGGACAAAGTAAGACCTTATAGGCATAATAAATTTCCGCTTAATTACAATAAGTTAAAAACCGTAAGAGAGCTACATAAAGAACGTTTAAATAGAGATCCTAATTTAATTTATCTTAGCCAGGTAAGAAAAAGATATGACAATAACAAGGATAAAAAGGAGCTTAGTCTCAATATAAATGAACGAATCAAAGAAAAAGATTTAAGAAAATTATGGTTGCTTGAAATCGAAAATAAAAGAAGATCAGGTTTGGGTTTAGCAATTTATTCATCTTATCAAGCGTTGGAAGATTCTGAGGATGAAGAATTATTAGATAGGAATAATATCGATTTAGAAAATGATTTTTTATTGATTGAATCAACAAAAATTATTACCGACTACTTGGATTTAAATAAAAAAATTGTCTTAACTGAAGTAAACTAAACTTATGAGAATCGTATCATTTAATATCAATAGCATTAGGGCTCGTCCTCACCAACTCATTCATCTAAGAGATACACTTGATCCAGATGTAATTGGTCTTCAAGAAACCAAAGTAAATGATCCGGATTTTCCACTTGAGGTTATTGAAGAGATTGGTTATCACCCAGAATATTGGGGGCAAAAAGGTCATTATGGCGTCGCATTTTTAAGCAAGAAAAAACCAATAAAAACTATTAAAGGCTTCGATAAAGACACTGAAGAAGATCAAAAAAGATTTATAGAATGCACCTTTTCAAACGGTAAGTCAGAGATCACAATTATGAATGGGTACTTCCCTCAAGGTGAAAATATTAATCATGAATCCAAATTCCCAAAAAAAATTAAATACTATGATGATCTTGAGCTGCATATTAAAAAACTAAAGAAAACTAAAGAAAATCTAATAATCATGGGTGATTTTAATGTAGCTCCTGAGGATATTGATATAGGAATTGGTTCAGATAATATGAAGAGATGGCTCAGAGATGGAAAAACCTCATTTCAGCCTCAAGAAAGAAAAATGTGGAATAGCATAAAGGATATTGGTTTTGTTGATTCTTGGAGGGTGAAGCATCCTGATGAATCATCAATCTATTCATGGTTTGACTATAGATCAAAAATGTTTGATGACGATCCAAAAAGAGGATTAAGAATTGACCATATTATGGTTTCTAATAATCTAAAAGATTCTATCAAAGATGTCGGTATCGACTATGACTCAAGAGCTATGGAAAAGCCATCTGATCATTGTCCAGTATGGGTGGATCTAGATATATAAAAAATCTATGGATGAAGTGCTTATTAGATCACCAAAAACACCCAAAGAATGGTCAAAGTATGATGACTTCAGATGGGATATTTTAAGAAAACCCCTCAAACTTTCCCATATCCCACTCAAAGATGATTTAGAAGATATCAGCACTCACTTGATGGCTGTTGACAATCAAGAAAGTGTTATAGCATGCGGTCGTATTCATATGAATACTTCCAATGAAGCCCAAATAAGGTATATGGGAGTAAGTCTAAATCACAGAAGGATAGGACTCGGGTCAAAAATGATTGATAGACTTGAGAGCATTGGAAGAGTTAAGGGTGCTAAAAAAATTGTTCTTAATGCAAGAGCTGAAGCTATAAAATTTTATGAGTCACTAGGTTACATAGAGATAGGACCGTATGAGTCAGATATTAAAATACCTCATAGCTCTATGGAAAAATTAATCTATTAATTCTTTCTTCGTTGTTTAAAAAAATTTTTAAGAAGCATAGAGCTCTCGTCAGCAAATAAACCATATTGGTAAGACACTTTATGATTGAAGTCTAATCTATCTAGAACATTATCTATTGATATCAAGCTTCCTGTTTTTGGCTCGGGAGTAGCAAAAATAATTTTATCTATTCGCGCATCAACAATTGCTTTTGCACACATATGGCAAGGCTCAAGAGTTGTATAGATTACTGCTTGATTTAATCTATAGTTATTTAAATTTTTAGATGCATTTCTGATTGCGATGATCTCAGCATGAGAGGAAACATCATTATTACTTATAACAGCATTGTGACCAGATCCTACAACTTCATTATCCATAACTACTACTGATCCCACAGGCACTTCATTGATAACAAAGGATTTGGTGGCCTCTTCTAATGCAAGTCTCATAAAAGACTTATCTTGATCAGAAAACATATAAATATTTTAATAAAATTCTATATTTGCAATGTCTAATCTTGCATCAAAGTCTTTGCCATAAGCTACAATTCCTAGGGCTCTTATTCTTGAAGAATCTAATCCCTTGTTAGGATTTCTGGAGTAACTAAATGCGCTTAGTGGTAAATCTATGACTTGCCAATTTTCTGATGCATAAAATTTAGCAGAAAAATAATTCCATGGCATCGTTCTAGGGGTTCTTAAATGAATATAATATTCATTCTCATTACCTCTTATTTTTATTCTTATTCCTTTGTATTGGTTTGCTTTAAAATTTACTCTGGTTCTGGCCTGAATAAACCCACCATTATTTGCAGTACTAACAGGCCCTTCAAGCCTGTAGAATTTATTAGCTCCATCATCAAGTTCATAAAAGTTAACTTCAGAGATCCCGCCCATTACATTGTCAGATATGGCATCCCATTTAGCTCTCGTATCGCCTAGATTATCAATAACCATTGAAGAGGCGCTTAAAGAAAAAAAAATTAGGAAATATATTTTAAGTTTTATTAGCATTAGAGTAAGTTTGTATCTTTTTCAGCCGGAAACCAAGGTAATTTAGCCACTATTGCATTATATTTAATTTGAGGTGACTGAACTATAACTTGATTCCCCTCTTCTGTGGCACTGGAATCTACAATTGCAAGACCAATATTTTTTTTAAGGCGAGGTGAATAAAAACATCTTGAAAGTCTGCCGACTTTATTGCCGTTTTTGTCGAAGACAGGCCAAAAATTTTCCGGTACTTTATCTATTGGAGCTCCATCCATCTCTACACCAATTAATTTACTAACAGCTCCAGTTTCCTTAATTTTCTTTAAAGCTTCTTTGCCAATAAAATCTATATCCTGGTCTACATCTACCAATCTGTCTAGGCCGATAGTATAAGGATTATGTTCTCTTCCAAAATCAGAGCTATAAGACAATAGCCCCCCTTCAATGGTCCTTATGGTATTTGGAGCTATCACAGCGCCATTAAATTCTTTTGCAGCTTCATAAACTAATTCAAATAAATTATTACCTAATTTTCTATCTTGAAGATAAAGCTCGTAACTAAGTTCCCCACTCCACCCAGTTCTAGCAATAACCATGGGAATATTTTCTAGTGATGTTTGGGCAGCTTTATAGTAACCAAGATTATCATGCCTTCCATTAAATAACTTTTGAATTAATCGTCCTGCCTTAGGTCCGCTAATCTGAAGAGGTGAAACATCAGGCTCACAAATTGATACATTCATACCAGAGTTCATAGCAACGCCTTGTAACCATAATAAAACATCACCATCACCAGGTGATACCCAGAACTTATCTTCTTCAAGTCTTATCAAGCAAGCATCATTAACAATTCCGCCATCAGAATCAGTCAAAATGATGTATTTACAATCTCCAATATTACACTTTGATAAGTTTCTTGGATTAATATACTTAATAAAATTAAATGCATCAGGCCCACTAACTTCGACTTGTCTTTCTGCTGCAAAATCACCAAAAGTAACATCACTTATTAAGCTGTTATATTCTTTTTCAGGATTTGTAAAACCAGTAGGTAGGTACATTTTGTTATAGATAGTAAAGCCAGTTACTCCATATTTTATGGTTGAATCAAAATATGGTGATTTTCTAACTCTTGAACCTATCCCAATTAATAAAGGTAATTTCGACATCATCAAGCCTCCTCCCTAAAAAACTTATTTAGATTATTTTAATCCCAAAATAATCCAAGAGTAAATCGATTATTGAGGAATTTGCAATTTCATATATGATTATTAAAGGAGCATTTCTATGGGGAAAAAAAGGTTTTTTGATGATAGGCTAAAGTACTTATCATTTATTCAAAATACAGGCGAAAAAAGAGCTATCTCATCTGAAATTTTTCCTCATATTAAATCTTTACCAAAAAATAAAACCTATCTAAGAATTCTTGATGCAGGAACTGGTGATGGGACCGTTAAGTCTAACGTTATAAAAAGTTTTCATAAATACCATCCTTACACTTCACTTTTAATTACAGGAAAAGAAATCAGCTACGAAGATCTTAAAAATACATTAGATAAAATGCCTGATAGATTTGTAGAACACCCAAATCTAATGGTAACAATGACAAATGTTAAATTTGCAGAGCTTGGACAAATTGAGAGTGCAAAAAAAATAAAA
>JABBBT010000020.1 GCA_018607365.1 SAR86 cluster bacterium | reverse complement strand
ACTGTTGATTTAGATAATCCTATACTAATTGATGATGGAGATTTAAAAATAACAGCATATAACGTATCTCATGATCCAGTTGATCCAGCTCTTGGTTATAGAATAGATTACAAGGGACGATCTATAAGTATTAGTGGAGATACAATTTATGATCAAAATCTTGTTAAAAATTCTAAAAATGTCGATGTTTTATTTCATGAATCTATGTCGCTTGAAATATTAGATCTTATAAACCAAGTTGCTAAAAGAAATAATGACTATATAGCTGATACTGTAACAATAGATATTCTTGATTATCACACGCCTATTATGGATGTAGTTAAAGCTGCTAATGAAGCTAATGTAAAACATCTTGTTTTTTATCATCATCTTCCAGCCCCACGCAATCAATTGATGGAAGATATTATGTATAGAGGTGTTGATAAGGTCACAGATGAATGGACTTCATCGCATGATGGAACAAGAGTCATTCTTCCTATAGGTTCAACTGAAATATTAGTTGATCGAATTGAATAGAGTTAAATAAATTTTATAAATTTCAACAAATTGCTTTAGTATGTTGTTAATTTATGTAGGAATAAAATTATGAATAGAGTACTAAGAGATACAGGCGCAAAATATCCAATTATTCAAGCTCCAATGGGATGGATTGCAAGAAGCGAGTTAGCCTCAGCAGTATCGAATGCAGGTGGTTTAGGCGTTATTGAAACTTCTTCTGGTGAGGTTGATATTTGCAAAGAAGAAATTAAAAAAATGGCTAGCCTTACAGATAAACCTTTTGGAATAAATCTACCGTTACTATTCTTAAAAGACTCATCTATGGTAGATTTTTGTGTAGATAACAATGTAAATTTTGTTACAACTTCTGCTGGTGACCCATCAAAATATATTAAAGTCTTAAAAGATGCAGATATTACTGTTTATCATGCTGTGCCTAACTTACAAGGCGCTCTTAAAGCATTTGAGGCTGGCGTTGATGGTCTTGTTGTTGAAGGGACTGAAGGAGGTGGATTTAAGGGTTATGAAGAAATTGGCTTAACAGTTTTAATACAAGCTATTAAAAATGAAATAGATTTACCAATCATTGCAGCTGGTGGAATTGTGAACGGTATTGGCATGGCATCAGCCTTTGCAGCAGGAGCTGAGGCTATTCAAATGGGTACACGTTTTGTTTCTTCAATAGAAAGTCCTGTTCATGATAATTTTAAAGATTCGATTAAAAGTGCTGGCACTGATGGAACATATATCCTTAATAAATCTTCTAAGCCAGTTATAAGGGCCTTAAAAACAGAATTTACTAAAGATATTTATGAGAAGGGGTTAATGAGCATGGGAGATTTAGCAAAAATTAAAGATCTTTATTTTGGTGGCGACATGAATGCTGCACCGGCTCTAGCAGGACAATCTTCAGGTTTAATTAATGAAGTTAAGTCAGTTAAAAATATTATTGACGAAACTATAAGTGAATATAACGAAGTCTGCTCAAGGCTTTCAAAGAACCTTTTTTAAATACGTATTTTTTACACATAAATCATTCTTTTTCTTATTGCAAAGCTCATATATAATTTTGAGTATTATTTTATTAATTAATAGGGGATTAGAATGAAAAATTCTATTTTTACACTAACTGTTCTGCTTTCAATGTCTATAGTTTTAGATGCGCAAGACGTTGAAGAAGTAATTGTTACTGCGACCAAAACTGAAAAAACTCTTCAAGAGGTTCCAATAGCAGTTTCAGTTGTAACGGCTGATGTTATTGAAAAAGCTAATGTTGTTGATATATTTGATCTTAAGTCAGTTGTACCGTCACTTGATACAAGACAATACCAATCATCTGTTAATACAACTTTCTTTATTAGAGGTTTCGGTAACGGATCAAATAATCCTGGTATTGAACCATCTGTCGCTGTCTTTATTGATGGTGTTTACAGATCTAAAACTCAAAGTCAGATATCTGATTTACCAATGGTTGAAAGAATCGAGGTTCTAAGAGGACCACAAAGTACACTATTTGGTAAAAATGCTTCAGCTGGTGTCATAAATATTGTTACTAAGAAACCATCCTTTGAAAAGTCTGGGAATGTTTCTTTTGGAATAGGCAAATACAATTCAAGAGTTGGTAAGGTATATTATACAGGTCCTCTAAATGAGAATCTTGCCTATAGTTTTAGTGCTAACTTTAATAAAAGAGATGGACATTCAGAAAACCCTATTACTGGTAATGCTACCAATGACAGAGATAGAGTGGCCTATAGAGCAGAGCTGTTATATGTTCCATCTGATGATTTATCAGTCAGGATTACAGCTGATTACGATGATTATGACGAAATATGTTGTGCTGTTGGAAGTACTTCTTATGGTGTTGGAAATCAAGTAACTGCAATGCTAGGGGGACAAATAATCCCCAATGATCCTTATACAGAAAAAGCATTCTATGATTTTGACCCTACTTCAAAAGGTGATAATTCTGGTCTATCTGTCCACATAGAGAAGAATCTAGAAAATGCAACGATTGAAAGTATTACCTCCTATAGAAAATCATATAACTTTGAAGTCCAGGATGTTGATTTTGATTCTGTAAATGTTATTGCACCTAGTCCAATTGAAAAAGATTTAAATGGTGTTACTCAAGAGTTAAGAATCTACTCTGAAGACAATGAAAAAGTAAATTGGTTATTTGGTGGTTTTTATTATCAAGAAGATATGGATTTTAATGAATCCATCTATTACGGACCATTATGGAGAACTTATCTAGATGCATTTTTACCTGCAGGAACCATTGCTGGCGTTGCAGCTGCTTTTGGTCTTCCTGATAGTTTGATGTTCGCAGCTGGCCAGGGTAATACAGAGACTGCTACCCAAGACAATTCAACTAAATCAATTTTTGCACAATTTGATATTCAACTTTCTGAAAAACTGAATGCCATTATTGGTGCGAGTTATATGGAAGATGAAAAGTCTGTTTCTTATAATCAGATTAATACAGCTGTATTTTCAAATTTAGACTTTGTAGGTGCAGGTGCAATGGGATTAATTGCTGCAGGTATACCAGCAGCACAGGCAATGGTTCTAGCAACAGATCCTGCTTTTAACCCTTTATTACCCCTTCAAGGACTTCAATTTATTCCACAATTTGTTAATTTTCCAAATGCTGCACAAGATGGAAAAAGTAGTGATGATAATGTCGACTATACAGCTAAATTATCTTATGCATTAAATGATGCGGTAACAATTTATGGTGGTGTTTCAACTGGTTTTAAAGCAACTGCTTGGAATATATCAAGAAACTCACTTCCAAATGCAACTGAAACTGCTGCACTTGCTGCTGCAGGAACTCCAGTCGGTCCTAATACTGGTCTTGGACAAAGGTATGCTGATCCAGAAGAAGCAGAAGTATTTGAATTGGGAGCAAAAATATATTTACCTTCTGGCTATCTCAATATAGCTATGTTTGATCAGGAAATTAAAGGCTTTCAATCTAATACATTTATTGGAACTGGTTTTGTATTAGCAAACGCTGGATCTCAATCAGCTGATGGTTATGAGTTTGATTTGGTATTCTCACCCACTGATAATATTGACTTAGC
>JABBBT010000047.1 GCA_018607365.1 SAR86 cluster bacterium | reverse complement strand
TTAATAACTTGTTTGATGCTATACCAGATAGTGACTTAGCATATGATAACGGTAGCTCTTTCTATCCATATGGCTTCAACTCATTTAGATATCCTAGATTTGGACCAAGTGCATATATAGCATATCAAATGAAGTTCTAAGAACTTAGCTAAATTAACTTATAAAAGGGAGACATTGGTCTCCCTTTTATATTAAAATCAACATAATTATGAATAAATTAATATTAATCACGCCCCTGTTTTTCTCTTTATTTGCTATCGGACAAGACCAAGCAGTTGAAGATATAAATCCTGTTACTGAGTCAGTAGCAGTTTCTACAAAAAGTATTGAAAAATCAGGATTGACTCAAGAGCAAATCGTAAAACTAGACGAGACTACTAGAATTTTATTAGCTGATTACCAGTCGACTACTAAAGAATTTGAGTCGCTGAAGCTTTATAATGATCAAGTTCAAAAAATAATAAATTCTCAGATCGAAGAGATTGAAAATATTATTTTAAAAATAGATGAACTTGATAAAACTAATCAAAGAATAGTTCCTCTCATGCTCAAAATGATTGAAGGTTTAGAAAATTTTATTTTATTAGACCTACCTTTTTTAATGACAGAAAGATCAACAAGAGTTCAAAACTTAAAAAATACAATGGATAGAGGGGATATTTCTACCTCTGAAAAATTTAGGCTTATTACTGAGGCTTACAAAACTGAGCTTGAGTATGGAAGAACAATTGAGACCTATAGAGATAACATTCTTATTGATGGCGTTGAAACTAGTGCTGATTTCTTAAGAGTGGGCAGAATAGCCTTAACCTATCTAACTGTTGATGGAAACAAAGGCGGTTACTGGGATACTCAAGCATCATCGTATATGAAAGCCTCTTCTTCAATTAGAAGAGCAACAGGAGATGCCTTAAAAATTGCATCTAAACAGGCGCCACCAGCGTTAATTAAAATACCTTTATACAGAGATTCAAATGAATAAAAAATTATATTTATTACCTTTTTTAATTTTTGCACTGAATGCCCAGGATGCTGATCCTGCTCCCATTACGGAGCCAGTTATAACAGACTTAGATCTTCTTGTTGAATCTGTTAAAACAACAGCCTCTATTAGAGCTAAAGAGGATAGGGCAAGACTTAATAAATTTCTTTCTGATAAAAATAAACAGCAATCCTTATTAGACAATATGAAGTACAAGCTTACTCTTGAAGAAAGAAGAAGCGAAAGGCTAACTAAGGAATATGAGGATAATGATGCTGAACTATCTGATCTTGAGGAGCAATTAACATTAAAACTTGGGTCTTTTGGTGAGCTTTTTGGTATTGTTAGACAGACTGCTGGTGAGTCAAAGGGTCAGTTTATGTTGTCCTTAACAAATATTGAATTTCCAGACCGTATAGAATTCTTAGGAGACCTTGCAGAAAGAAAGAGTCTAGACTTACCAACTACTGAAGAGCTTGAAAGGCTATGGTATGAGATTCTTAATGAGCTTAACCAAAGTGGTAAAGTTAAATCTTATAATGCTGACATTCTTACTAAATCTGGTGAACTAGTTAATCAGGATGTAATGCGAATAGGTGTTTTTAACTCTGTATCTAATGGGGATTATTTAAATCTTGTTGCTGAACAAAACCTTTTAGAATACTTAGCAAAACAACCAGAAAGATCCATCAGAAGATCAGTTAAGAAATTACAAAACTCTGATGATTATAGAGAAGTTTTTATTGATCCAACAAGAGGCTCTTTATTAACAAAACTAATAGACAGAGATACATGGCTTGAAAGAATTAATGCGGGTGGCTTTGTAGGTTACGTTATTATAATAATTCTTATTTTAGGCTTAACTATGGGAGTTCTAAGATTCAAATTCTTGGACGAAGAATCTAAATCAATAAACAAAGAACTTGAAACTAATAATTTTTCAGAAGACTCCATCTTAGGAAAATTAAATAGTATCTACTCTAAATATTCTGGAAATAATCCTGAGGATTTAGAATCTCAACTTGAAGATATATTGGCCAAGGCGACACCTCCGCTTGAGAAGAACTTAAGTGTTATTAAGCTTTTAGCAGCAGTTGCTCCTTTATTGGGCCTTTTAGGTACAGTTATAGGAATGATTGAAACCTTCCAAGCCATTACACTATTTGGAACAGGTGATCCTAAGCTTATGGCTGGTGGAATTTCACAAGCACTAGTAACCACTATGCTTGGTTTAATTGCAGCAGTACCATTACTTTTTGTTCATAATATTCTTGATTCAAGAAGTAGAGCTATTTCACAAATTTATGAAGAGCAAGCAATTGGTCTTTTGGCATTAGTTTCTATTAAAAAGTAATGTTTTATTACCTCGCCCTACCTTTCACATCTCTATTTGATTTTTTTGATAGGGGTGGGCCAGTAATTATTGTTTTGTTTGTATTGGCAATAGTAATGACTACTCTTTTAATAGAAAGGCTTTTTTTCTATATTTCTGAATTAAAAGACTTATCAGATATTTCCTACAAGGAAGTTTCCTCATACAAAGATGTTAACGCCTGGATTCTAAATAAAATTAAATCAAAAAATATCTCTGTTATTAATGTAGCAGCTAATAGAAATCTTCTATTAATTCAGGGTTTAATTGCTTTATGTCCGCTCCTTGGGCTTCTTGGCACTGTTACAGGAATGATTGAGGTCTTTGATATAATGGCTATAACAGGTACAGGAAATGCAAGAGCTATGGCTTCAGGCATTGCTAAAGCTACATTACCAACAATGACAGGCCTATTTATATCAATTGTAGGTTTATTCTTGCTTACGGCTATAAAATCAACAATCGACAAAGCAACTCTTGATATTAAATACGGAATTGAGCAAATATAAATATGATCAGAAGAAGAAATAAAGAAAGAGATGATTCAACTATAGATATAACACCAATGTTAGACATTGTTTTTATAATGCTAATATTTTTTATTGTTACAACTTCTTTTGTAAAAGAGACAGGTGTTGAAGTCAATCGTCCCAATGCTTCGACAGCTGTTAGAGATGAGAGAGGTAATATACTCATAGCTATTACTGCTAATGACGAAATTTGGATCGATAAGCGAAGAGTCGATTTAAGATCAGTTAGGGCTAATGTGGAAAGACTTAAAGCTGAAAATCCAGAAGGTTCTGTAATTATTCAAGCAGATAAATCATCTAAAACAGGCTTTCTTGTAGAAACAATGGATCAGGTAAGGCTAGCAGGAGTTCAAAATGTATCAATCGCTGCTGAGCAAGATTGATTTAAAGAACAAAAAGATTGCCTCACTTCTTGGCGGCTTCTTATCATCTTTTATAATATTTCTTATAATTTATATTATTATCCTTCCTGGCGGAAAGGCTTTTGAGTCTATGAAAGATTCAAGTGTTGTAGATTTTGTTAGGTTAAGAAAAAATGATTATCTCAACGAAAGACAAAGAGCACTTCCAGATAAACCACCTCCACCAAAAAAACCACCACCTCCAAAATTAGAGATGCCTGATATTGTTGAGCCAGTAACTCCTAATCTTGATATTAAATTCCCTGATATTAAAACACCTGTTGATTTAAAAGGAGCCATGCTGCAAGGATCAAATTCTTTAGCATCAAATAGTGCTTTGATTCCTCTTGTTCGAATTGCACCCAGATACCCAAGAGATGCATTAGTTTCAGGAAAGACTGGTTTTGTTACAATAAAGCTAACTGTTGACGAAGATGGGAAGGTGATAGATGCTGTCATTAGTAACTCAAGACCTCCAAGAGTTTTTGATAGAGCTGCTCTTCAAGCTGTGCTTCGATGGAAATTTAAACCACGTGTTGTAAATGGAGTTCCTGTTCAGCAAGTGGGTACTACAACTATAGAATTTAACTTATGATTAAAAGATCAATAATATTTTTTACACTTATTCTTTCTGTGACTTTGCATTCACAAGAAGCTATACAGCAGTGGGTCTACAACACTCTTGAAAGAGCTCAGTTAAATGTAGATAAAGGCAACTTGGAAGCTGCTGAAAAGATTTACTATGATTATGCAACATCAACTTATTCCAGTAAGTCGTATGATCATTTTGTTATTTTAAGAACTTATGGATATTTCCTACTTCAACAAGATAGAAATGAAGAGGCTCTTAAGTATCTCAAGCTTGCAGATCAAAAACGTAAAATGCCACCTATGGATGTCTTTAATTTAAAATTTATTTTAGGTCAGATTTATTATGTTGAAGGTCAAAAAGAAGAGGCAAAAAAATCTTTTCTAGAGTGGATTCAAATAGGTGAAGATAATGAGTTCGACCTTCGCCCCGAAGGTTATGCAACATTAGCTACAATTTATGCTCAAGATGCTGACTGGGATAATGCACTTATCTATATAACATTAGCAATTGATAATACGGCGGTGTTTGTTGAAAATTGGGCACAATTAAAATTTGCAATTCATATCCAAAAGAAACAATACATGATCGCATTAGAGGTTGCTCAGGACTTGGTAAGAGTCAAACCAAAAAATAAAGCTTACATAGAGCAAATGGCTGGAGTTTATAATATTATTAAATTTGAAGAAGAATCTTTAGCTTCTTTAGAGTTTAAGCTGCAACAAGATCTGCTTAAAAAATCATCGGAATATGTCAATCTAGCAAATTTTTATCTCTTTAAAGGACTTCCAATAGATTCCTCTAAGGTCATAAAGAAAGGCCTGGCTCTTGGCGTACTTGATAACAACATTAAACATAATGAGTTGCTTAGTAATGCTTATATTATTGCCAAAGATTTTGATAACGCTGTTAATTCATTAATTAATGTAACCAAACTCTCAGATGATGCTAAGTATGACTATAGAATCGGTCAAATTTATCTACAAAATTCTGATTATAAAAATGCAATAAAATTCCTCAAGATAGCTCGCTCAAAAAACTGGGATGGTAAAGCAGGATCTTTAGAAATGCTTATTGGCATAAGTTACATCGAATTAGATGACTTTAAAAATGCCAGAATAGAGCTTGCTAAAGCGATTGCCTTAGGCAAGGAAAATGAAGCAGAGTCATGGATCAGTTATATGGACTCTACAGATAGCTTAAGAGCTGCAGCTGCAGCGAACTAATTCACATAAATACTGTCTTAATAATATGATCATTAAAACCACAGAACTAAAACGTTCGTTTGAGGTTGGCTCAGAAACTGTTGAGGCAATTAAAGGCATTAATTTAGAGGTTCAAGCTGGTGAATTCCTAGCAATCACTGGACCATCTGGATCAGGTAAAACAACTCTAATGAATATCATTGGCTGTTTAGATACTCCAACAAGCGGTGAGTATTTTTTAAATAATAAGCTAGTTAATGAACTTAATGAAAACGAGTTAGCTGGCATTAGAAATAAAGAGATTGGTTTTGTTTTTCAATCATTTCATTTGCTTGCCAAAAATTCTGCCTTAGATAATGTTTTACTTCCTATGAAGTATGCTGGCACAAATATTGATGAAGCAACTATTAGAGCAAAACATGTCCTAGATCAAGTTGGTCTATCGGACAGGATGAATCATGGCCCAACTGAGCTTTCAGGCGGTCAGCAACAAAGAGTTGCAATAGCAAGGGCAATGGTAAATAAACCAAGTATTTTATTTGCAGATGAGCCAACTGGTAATTTGGATTCTAAAACAGAAGGTGAGGTTATGGGCCTATTTAAAGAGCTAAACGAAGATGGACAAACAATTATAGTAATAACCCATGAAGAAAATATTGCCAATCAATCAAAAAGAATTATTAACATTAAGGACGGATTAATTGAATCCGATACAAGAATATGAATACAATAAAAAATATGAAAATTAAAAACTTACTAACAATCTCTACCGCTTTATTAATAGTTGCCTGTGGCAAACCAGATCAATCAGCTGAAGCTACAACTTTTTATAAAAAAGATAGTGTTTCTGAAAAAAAACTCGAAGTTAGTATTGAAGCCTCTGGAATCATTGAAGCTATATCATCTGTTGAGATTAAGTCAAAGGCCTCTGGTGAAATTTTATTTCTTGGTGCTGAAGTTGGTGACACTGTAGAGAAGGGATCAATGCTTGGACAAATTGATCAAAGGACTCCAACAAATATACTTGATCAGTCTGCGTCAGATTTAGAGGCATCAAAGGTTAGGCTTGATAATGCAAAATCTCAGTTTGAAAGAGGATCCGAACTTCATTCTAAAGGAAGTATCTCTGATAAAGACTATGAGGATATTCAAGAGAACCTAGCCCAAGCTAAATCAAGTGTTGTAAGAACTGAGGTTTCATATGAAAACGCCAAAATAGCTCTAGATGATACTGTAGTTAGATCTCCAGTTGCTGGAACAATTATCTCAAGGCCTGTTGAAGTAGGACAGGTCATATCTTCACCAACTATGGCAGTAGGTGGGGGGACGATACTTATGACACTAGCAGATCTATCAAAAGTTAGGGTTAGAGCCTTGGTTGATGAGATAGACGTCGGCAAAGTGTCTATAGGTCAAGTTGTCTCGATAAAGGTAGCAGCATACAGAGATAAAGAGTTTTTTGGAACAGTTGCTAAAATCGAGCCATTAGCAAAGGTTGAGCAAAATGTTACTACTTTCCCAGTTCTTATTGATATCGATAATGATGAAAATCTTCTCTTATTAGGGATGAATACCGATGTTGTTATTGAAATTTTAAATAAAGATGTTTCAATGACGGCGCCATCTATGTCACTTAGAACAAGAAAGGATATTTATTCAGCAGCAACAATACTCAATATTCCCAAAGAAACCGTTGATTCATTCTTATTAGAAAAAGTTAAAGGTGAGAATTTTAATAAATTTATTGTTATAAAAGAATCCAAAAAAGGGCCTCAACTCTCTTGGGTTGAAATAGGTGTTTCAGATTTATCTAATGTTGAGATAATTAGCGGTCTATCACAGGGTGATACAGTGTTTATTCTGCCAAGCAAAAGTCTTTATGACTATCAACAAAGATTTAAACAGCGTGTGAACGCATCATTTAGTTTCGGATAATGCTTTTTAAAGAATCATTAATATCAGCTATATCCTCGATAAGATCAAATTCTGTTAGATCTTTTCTTACTTCATTAGCAATAATCATTGGTACTGCTGCAGTTATTGCAGTAATAGGCATTGGTTCAAGTGCAGAAAAAGCTCTTGAGGCAAGTATTGACGATTTGGGTGGGAGGACTCTATATGTCGCACCTGGTCAAAACAGAAGAGGCGCAGTTACCAAGGGCATAATCCCTTTAGATATTAAAGATGCCGAGGCTCTAGCTAATTATAAAGAACATGACTGGGAAATATCACCAACTATTACTAGAAATAGACAGGTCAAGTATGGTAATGCAAATATTAATCAAAGAATAGGAGCATATCTACCTATTCATTTTGGCGTTCGAGGTTATGAATTAGAATCTGGAAGGCTTTTTGACGAGGATGATAATTTAGGAAGAAAAAGGGTGGTTGTTCTAGGATCTAAAATACCTAGTGAGTTAAAGACTATAGCTGGCAATTTACTTAATAAAGAAATATTAATTGCTGGAACATCTTATAAGGTGATTGGTATTCTCAAAGAAGAGGGCTCAACGGGATGGCAGAATCCAGATGAGGAACTCTATATACCCTTGCTTACAGGGGCACAAAGAGTATTTGGAACTCCTAATGTTGACTCAATTAATGTTGGTATCTCTAATGATCAAAATGTTGATGAGATAATGATGTCAATTGAGCAGATACTTAGAGCCAAGCATGATATTGGTCCAGGTCAAGATAATGATTTTAGAATAAGTGACTATAGCCAGTTTGCAGATCTTAGAAGACAGGCTACAGGAATATTTACATTACTTATTGCCGCAATAGCTGGGATAAGCCTTGTGGTTGGGGGTATTGGTGTTATGAATATAATGCTTGTATCTGTAACAGAAAGAACAAGAGAGATCGGTCTAAGAAAAGCTCTCGGTGCAACGCATAGCGCTATTATGCTTCAGTTTGTAGTTGAAGCAATACTGCTCTGCATCATAGGTGGCTTGATTGGCCTGTTTATTGGTACTGGTATATTGTGGATTTGCGCAACGTTATTTGATTGGCCATTCGCTCTTCCTATTGGGGCTATGGTTGGATCCATAACTTTCTCTGCAATGGTTGGGTTATTCTTTGGTATTTGGCCTGCAAAAAAAGCAGCTAAATTAGATCCAGCTACATCCTTAAGGTATGAATAAATTAAAAGTTATTCAATTACTACCTGAACTTAATTTTGGAGGCGTTGAAAGAGGCGTCAAGGATTTCTCAAAAGCCCTAGTAGAAAAAGGCCATCAATCCATAGTAATTTCTAATGGTGGATTGCTCCAAGAAGAGATAGAAAAGAATGGTGGCAAACACATCAATTTACCAATTCATAAAAAAAGAATATCTTCATTTTTACTTTCCTCAAAATTAAAAGATATTTATGAAAAGGAGAAACCAGATGTTGTTCATGTGCGATCAAGAATGCCTGCTTGGATTAATTTTTTAGCATTTAAAAAGCTTCATCAAAAACCATTATTAGTTTCCACCTTCCATGGACTATATAGCACACCTATATACAGCCAAGTCATGTCAAAAGTTGATCATGCTATATCTATATCTAAAACAGTAAAAAGTTATATTAAGTCTACTTATAAAATGACAGATGATCAGATAACCATTATTCCAAGAGGTTGTGACTCTTTGCAATTTAACCAAGATGAGATCGAATCACTATGGTTAGAGAATTGGTATAAAGAGTTTCCTCAAACTATTGGCAAGAAAATTTTAACACTGCCAACTAGAATTACTAAATGGAAGGGCGTTGATAGCTTTATTGATTTAGTCGAAGCTTTAGATAGTAATGATATGCATGCCTTGGTTGTAGGGCCAGTTTCAGAATCTAAAAAAAGATACTATCAAACTCTCCTAGACAAGGTTAATAAAAAATTATTATCAGATAAGATTACTTTTACCGGATCAAGAAAGGATATAGCAAACATTTATAAAATTTCTGATATTGTTTACAACCTATCTATACAACCCGAACCTTTTGGTAGAACTACGATCGAGGCTATCAGCTGTGGAACTCCGGTAGCAGGATGGAGGCATGGAGGCACCCAAGAAATATTGGAAGATCTTTTTCCCCAAGGCCTTGCTGAGTTAGGTAATACAGATGAGTTAAAAGATGTGACGATAAAAGTTCTTAATAATAATGACAAGCCACTAGTGAATACTTTTACATCTGAAAGAATGATTGATTCGACAATAAATCTATACTACGAATTGCTTAACAAATCCTCATAAACATTTAATACTTTTTTGGATGCTTTATCTATTGAGTATTCTTCTGCAATGTATTCAAAAATAGACTCTTGACTCATACTCCTATTAATCCAGTTATGTATAAGACTTTTTAATGAGTCCAGATTGTCTGGTTCTGCCAAGAGCTCTTGAGGGAGTATCTGACTCATGTGCCCAACGTTTGTTGATATGACAGGAATATGAAGATAGAGCGCCTCTAGAGCCACCCTAGGACCGCCTTCACGCCTTGATGACACTATTAATAGTGAAGCCTTTTGATAGTATTCAATAAGACTTTCTTTTGAAACCGATGCTGTGATGGTAATAAAATCACCTAAACCATGTTTATCTATCAAAGAATTTAGTTTGCTGTGCTCAGGACCATCTCCAACAATTAGTAATTTCTTATTAACATCAACCCAAGATTCTATTAAGAGATCAAAACCTTTCACTGGCTCAAGCCTTCCAATTGCAAGAATATACTCAGCAGTATTATTTATCTTCTCAGGAAGAGAGGGGTGCCACCAGTTCTCGACAAGTGAACTTTCAGTACTTAATGAGTCCTGTATTTTTTGACTACCTGCTATTACTCTATGAGCCTTATTATAGACCTTTGTTTTGCTCTTGATCCCATGAACTGAGGCTACGTGTCTTAATTTTATTAATCTTCTAACAGAGTTGATGATAGAGGCTGTTTTAGAGCCATGAGAATGAACAATGTCAGGACGGATATTCCTTAGAACTAGTATTAAACTAAGAATTCCAAATATAGACCGCCTAGATATATTTTTTACTACTTTAACCTCTACATCTGAAAAGTGATGAGAGATAGATCGGTTGCATATGACTACAATTTCATTATCGTTGCTCTGAATATCAGTTAACTCTTGCACATGTTGCTCAATACCAGCAAAGGTTGTGCTTAAAACATAATGGGCTATTTTCATGAAAGGTTTAATTTATTTTTAATCTTATATGCAAGCTTTTCGACTTCAGCAAAAACCTCATGATGAGGATTTTGCATATGAATTTTTATTTTATTTAATCCCTTGACCATCTCATTATATTCAATATAACCAACCTGTTTATTATGTAAAAGCTCATTCATTTGTTTAATAACTTTATTTTTTCTTAGATACTTCATATTAAACAATATAGTGCTCCCTTTTGTTGAAAGGCTCTCGTAAACCATATTCATACTATCCTGAGTAATAATTTTTATTGAAGCCTTAGATAACATTTCATCAAAACCACCTTCAGATATAATTATTTTTTTACTGCTTTGTGCAAGTTTTTCTATAGCTTGGATCATCTTATGAGGCGTTCTTCTTGATGGAAAAATGTGCCAAGTTTTATTTGGATATATTGAAGTCACAAATTCAATCTGCTCCATAATTTTATTTACGTTAAATAAATAGTGTTTGTTTTTTCCACCAATTGCTATTAAGCCAACATTTTCATCAACGGCACCAGTTGATACTTTTGCTAAAGATCCTTCAAAATAAACAGCTTCATGCCCAGATAGTTTATGGCGATCATGTTTTGGAGCACATATTAGATCAAAATGTGTTTTAAAATAATTTGGCACTAGAATACTTACAGCTAAAATATCTTTGATATATTGCGAACGTATCCCATCTTTAATACTAAGAATTCTTGGGTAGACATTACTCCCAGCTCCAATTATTAATTGAATATTTTTTTTATGATATTTTAAATTTGTGAGATCCTGATCATAGACGCCTCCATTCATAGCATAAGTTAATATTTCAGAATATCTTTGGAGTGGCCCAATAACATATTCTTCTTCATAAACTTTGATTTCAATAGTTTTTGATAGCTCATCAAGCAGAACTTTTACTTGCTTCTCATGACCAAGCTTGCCATCTTTAATCCAAAGGATATTCATATACTATCGCCATTGTTCAGGTTGATTTTTATTCTCTAACAAACATAATGAGTCATGGAAAAATACAAGTCTATATTTATCTCAGACGTTCACCTTGGCTCAAAAGGTTGTAAATCAAAATATCTATATAATTTTTTAAAAACTCACTCATGTGAAAACTTATTTCTTGTTGGAGATATTATTGACTGTTGGAGATTAAAGTCAAAGATTTATTGGCCTCAAGAACATAGTAATGTAATTAGGAATATATTATCTATGGCTAAAAACGGTACAAAAGTAACCTATATAACAGGCAATCATGATGATTTTCTTAGGATATACCAGCCCTTGCAGCTTGGAAATTTAGAACTTAAGGAAGAGCATGTTTACAAAACAGTATCTGGTAAGAATTTTCTAGTGATTCATGGCGATCAGTTTGATATTGTTACAAAATATGGAAAAAGTCTTTCAGTCTTAGGTGATAAGGTCTATACATTTTTATTAGCTCTTAATAAGGTTCTTAATTTTTTTAGATCTAGACTGGGCTTTGGATATTGGTCTTTAGCCAAATACTTAAAAGACTTAACGAAGAAAGCTGTTAATAAAGCTTCAGACTATGAAGAAAGCCTATCAAGAGAATGCAAGACTAGAAATTTAGATGGTATTGTCTGTGGACACATCCATAAAGCACAAATATCTGTTATTAGTGGAATTGAATATTTAAACTGTGGTGATTGGGTCGAGTCTGCCACAGCACTAGTTGAGACTATGACGGGAGAATTTAAGCTTATTAATTGGGGCGACATTGAAAAAGCTAGAGAAAATATAAAACTTTTAAGTAACTCATAAATATGAAGGATGATTTACAGCAAATAGCTATCACTCTCGTCTCCCAATACGGGGAAGAAGCTCAGACCATTGCCATGTTAAGAGCAGCTGAGTATGCCGCTTCTTTAGATCAAGAAGAATGGATTAAATGGGAAAAGGTTGTGCAAATTCTTGAAAATTTTGATGAAAAAAGCCCACTTGATGGTTAAATTTTAATATATCTATTTATTTAAATACGTTAATGTATTTATTATGAAAAATATTTTTAAAATAAATCCTATTATTAAATTAAATATACTGGCTTCAATAGG
Organism: SAR86 cluster bacterium; assembly: GCA_018607365.1. Lineage (GTDB taxonomy): Bacteria > Pseudomonadota > Gammaproteobacteria > Magnimaribacterales > D2472 > SCGC-AAA076-P13. The sequence goes on along the minus strand of JABBBT010000047.1, from coordinate 11,935 downwards.
TGCATTTGCATGTATTTTTTGCCTTGCTTATCTTAATTCTTATGATCCATCGATAGTCTGGTTAATACCGCCATTTGGTGCAACCATGGTTCTTGTTATGGCTGTTCATGAAAGTCCGCTAGCTCAACCCAAGAATATTATTTTTGGTCATGTTTTATCAGCATTAAGTGGTGTCATTATTTTTGCTTTAATGGGATCTAGTCCCTTGTCACTGGGTATTGCAGTTGGACTGGCTGTTTTTGTAATGGCTTCATTTAATATCATCCATCCCCCTGCAGGCGCCAATCCAATAATTGCTATCCTTGGAGGAAAGGGAATTGCATTTGTTGTCATGCCTGTTGCGATTGGAGCAATATTTATAGTAATTTTTGCAATGTTTTACAATAGGATTATTGGAAGGAATTATCCATAATTCTTAATATTTTCTGCTAACTGCGAAACTTCTCACTATAATGATGTTGTGAAAAACGTTATTTCTAAAAAAATTGTTGAAAAATTAAATGTTTTTTTCAAACCATCTTCATTAAGGATTATTAATGAAAGTTTTATGCATAACGTCCCAGAAGATGCAGAATCTCATTTCAAACTAGTTATAGTGAGTGATAAATTTATTGACATGTCTCTTATAGAAAGACATAGATCTGTATATTCTGTTCTAGGCAGCACAATGAATGAAATACATGCTTTATCAATACATGCTTTTGATAACTTAGAGTTCAATAGAAACCCTATGATTTTAGATTCACCTCAGTGTGCAAATAAAGACCAATGAAAAATTTTATAAAAAATTTAGCAATATATACAACATCAAAACCTTTTCCTATACTGTTTTTGACGTTACTCATAATTGTCCTTGCATCTTTTGGAATATCAAATTTCAAGTTAGATGCATCTTCAGATGCTCTAGTTCTTGATGGAGATGAAGCATTTAAAACCTACAGACAAAATGAAAAAGAATTCGGAGACTCAAGTTTTTTGATTGTCACTTATGAACCAGATGCAGAGTTGTTTTCTAATGACTCACTAGAAAAATTAAAAAACCTTGAAAATGATTTATCTAAAATTGATGGAGTTGATTCTATTTTATCTCTTCTAGATGCTCCAATATTTTTTCAACCAAAGGTTGGGTTGACTGAAGTTGCTGATAATTTAAAAGACCTTACAACAGAGGGTATAGATCTCTTAGAAGCAAAAAAAGAAATTGTCTCTAATCCAATCTACAAAGATTTAATTATTGGTAAAGATGGTGCTTTAACAGCAATGCAGATAGTGCTGAAGGGCAATGATGAGTATGATCAGCTAATTAATGATAGGTATGAAATTTTAGATCAACTTTCATCCAAAGAACCTGACACAATTGCCAATAAACAGCTATTAAATGAAGATTTAAAAATTATCAATAAAAAAATCAGCAAGATAAATGATAATGAATCCTCCTTCAACGCTAATCTAGTTAGTGACATTAGATCAATTCTTGATAATTATCGCTCTGATGCAACTCTCTACCTAGGTGGGCCAACAATGATAACTTCAGATATGATGGATTTTATTAGATCTGATCTTGTTCTTTTTGGAACTGCTGTGGCGCTTATTTTCGCTCTCATGCTTTATTTATTTTTTGGTAATATTTGGTTGGTGATTCTTCCTCTATTGAATGCGTTTGCAACAACCTTCATAACAGCTGGATTTTTGGGTTTCATGGATTGGAAAATTAGTGTTGTTTCATCTAATTTTATTGCACTCTTACTTATTTTAACTATATCTCTAACTGTTCATGTTCTTGTTAAAATTAATGAACTTAAAAAAGAGCACAATGATTACCAGGCTGCATTAAGTGAATCTATTAATCAGATGTTTCTTCCTTGTTTTTTTGCAGCTCTAACAACTGCTATTGCATTTCTCTCACTTTTATTAGGCGATCTTAAGCCTGTTATTGAGTTTGGAAAGATGATGGCATTTGGAATAACTATAGCCTTTATATCAACATTTACTTTTTTACCAAGCCTCTTATCTGTTATTGGTAATACCTTAACTAAAGATAGATTAAATCTTCATAAAATAACTAATAGTATTCTTGAAATATCAAAAACTAGAACTTCGGTAATCTATATTTTATTTTCTTTATCATTTGTTGCTTTAATTTTTGGAGCTTCAAAGCTTGAAGTTGAGAATAGATTTATTGATTACTTTGATAAAAATACAGAAATACATCAAGGTATGTTGGAAATAGACAAACATCTTGGTGGAACATCAACTCTAGATATTATTATTAAACAACCAGTTATTAAGGAATTGAACGACGACTTCAATGATGATCTTTTTGATGATGATCTATTTGCGGATGAGGGCAGTAATGCGTCTGGCTATTGGTGGAATGTATATACTTTAGCCCAACTAGAAGAGATACATGATTACTTAGAATCCTTACCTGAAATAGGAAAGGTTTTAAGCGTCTCAAGTGGGATTAAATTAGCAAGACTTATAAATGATGGAAATGATCTTAATGATCTTGAGCTTGCTTTGCTTCGATCTGTTTTACCTGAAGACATCAGAGAAACCTTGCTTTATTCATATATTAATAAAGATGATTCCATTGTAAGAATTTCAACAAGGGTTAATGAGTCATCCTCTGATTTAAACAGAAAAGATTTGCTTGAAAAAATTAATACCGATCTGCAGACAAAGTTTAATTTAACTGAAGATCAATATGAGCTCACCGGCCTTGCTGTTTTATATAACAATATGCTCCAATCGCTTTTTTCTTCTCAAATTGGATCCTTATCACTTGTCTTTATGGTAATTGCCTTGATGCTACTCTTAATATTTAAATCTTTTAAAATTATGATAATTGGTTTAATTCCCAATATATTTGTTGCTCTTTCTGTTATTGGTTTATTGGGCCTTTTAAAAATTCCACTGGATATTATGACGATAACTGTTGCTGCAATAAGTGTTGGCATGGCTGTAGATAATACAATTCATTATATTTACAGGTATAAGAAAGAAATCAAGCTTAATGGATCGCCAAATACTGCTCTTATCAATGCGCATACAACTACTGGAAGGGCAATATTTTATACAGCAGCTACAATTGCTGCAGGCTTTTCAATACTTGCCTTATCGAACTTTTTCCCAACCAGGTTGTTTGGTATCTTTACAGCTTTAGCGATGCTAATAGCGTTTATTTCATCTTTATCATTACTGCCAAATTTATTAGTTAAATTTAAAGTTTTCCAATAAGATTAGATTATGGGACCCTTACATGGAATAAAAGTTTTAGAATTCTCAGGCATTGGACCAGGTCCATACTGTGGGATGATTCTGGCTGATCTGGGTGCAGAGGTTATTAGGCTAAGTAGAAAAGATCAAACTGGCATTGATAATAAGTTTGATATTCATAATAGATCTAAATTATCCATTACTGCTGATTTAAAAAATCCAGATACCACCAATGAAATATTAAAATTAATTGAAAATGTAGATGTTGTTTTTGAAGGTTTTAGACCTGGGGTTATGGAAAAACTAGGACTTGGCCCTGAAGAGTGCTTATCTGTTAATAAGTCATTGATCTACGGAAGAATGACCGGGTGGGGCCAGGATGGTCCTATGTCCAAACAAGCCGGACATGATATTAACTACATTAGTTTATCAGGAGCCTTACATTCAATGGGTAGATCATCAGAAAATCCGCAAGCACCTCTTAATTTGGTTGGTGACTATGGAGGAGGAGGCGCTCAGCTAGCAATTGGGATCTTGTCTGCCCTCATTGGGTCAATAAAGACTGGAAAAGGGCAGGTAGTGGATGCTGCTATGATTGACGGCAGTTTATCTTTAATGAGTTTTTTTTATTCCCTCAAAGAAATGGGTCACTGGGAAGACAAAAGAGAATCAAATCTCCTGGATGGGGCAGCTCATTTTTATGATACATACAAATGCTCTGACGGTAAGTTTTTAGCCATAGGCTCAATAGAACCTCAATTCTATGCAATCTTATTAGATAAATTAATGATTGATGATGACCGTTTTAATAATCATATGGATAAAAGTAAATGGTCTGAACTCAAGCAAGTAATTACTAAAAATATCTTACAAAAAACTAGAGATGAATGGGTTGAAATATTTAAGGGTACAGACTCTTGTGTCACGCCAGTCCTAGATATGACTGAGGCAAAGTTGAATGATCATAATCTAGCTAGAGGAGCCTTTATTGATATTGATGGGTTTGTTCAACCAGCTCCATCGCCAAGATTTTCTGAAGACTTAGTTGAGGTAAGACACAATGCCAAAAAAATTGGATCAAATAATCTAGATATTTGTAGCAGGTTCAACCTAAATCCGGATTGCTTCAACTAAAGAATTGAATACTATTATTAAAAGTTTTATCAGCAAGCTCGTTAGGAGTAATTTCCATTAAACCAGAAATTTCTTTTGCAATATGTGGAAGAAATGAAGGCTCATTCCTATTGTTTTTAGGTTTATTATCAAGATTTCTTGGAATTAGGTATGGACAATCCGTTTCTAGCATCAACCTGTCTAAAGGAATATTTTTAATAGATTGTCTTAGTTCTACATTCCTTCTTTCATCACAAATCCATCCCGTAAGACCAATATAAAAGCCTAAATCAAGATAATCCTCAAGTTCAGATTGAGTTCCTGTGAAACAATGAACAACACTTTTAGGAAGATAGTCTTTATATTCGCTAATTATCTTAATAAATTCAGAATGCGAATCTCTTTGATGAAGATACAAAGGCTTATTAAAATCAATTGCAATTTTTATTTGTTCTTGAAAAGCATATGTTTGCTCATCATGAGAAGAGAGGTTTCTAAAAAAATCCAATCCTGTTTCACCAATACAACTAGGATTATGCTCACCAACCAATCTCCTCATATTTTTAATTTGTTCTTCATTAATCTCATCTGCATGATGGGGGTGTGTTCCAATTGAAAAAAATGCATCTTTGAGATTACTTTTATAGATATTGTAAGTTTTTTCAAAATCATTCAATGAGGCTGAAACGATTAAAAATTTATTTACATTATTAATTTTTGCTCTTTCAATAACAGCATCTAAATCTTTATCAAAACGATCGCTTGAAAAGTTACAGGCTATATCAAATAAATTATTCATTTCTACTTGGTTGATTTTTAATAATATGAATTATGAACTAAAATTGCTGAATCATGAATCAATTCAATCAGTTTCAAGAAGCCCTAGCTTTAACACACATAGAAAAGAATATTTTTTTGGTAAAACCCGATAACAGATACTTTGTGGGTAATACACCTCATGGAGGATATTTACAGGCACTAATGCATAAGGCATTGGTAACGATTCTTCCTCATGCCACTGCCATAAGTTCCTCTGTTCATTTTTTAGATAGAATTGAGAATGATGATCTCACTTTAACTGTCGATATATATAAAATCGGCAGAGGTAGCTCTTCAGGCGTGGTTAGAGCAATTCAAGATGATAAAGTATGCGCTGTCTTTACTGGCACATGTTCAGATTTTGAACACATGAAAGGTTACTCTGGACTCAACACTCCTTTACCAAAAATATTTTATGAATCTAATATGGCTAATTATGTTGAAATGAATTATGACAAAATATCCAAGGGCTTCACTCCCAACTTTATAAAGCAACTCAAATGTCTTGTTCACCCAGACCATGCATGGTGGAATAAAGAAAAGCTTGAGGAAGACGCAGAAGCTAGATGTTCAGCATTTTTAGAACTAGATGGAGGCATGCCTGATCAATTTTGCTTATCTTTTTATACTGATATATTACCTCCAGTTGTATCTAATAAATATGGGCCATTAGGCTGGATTCCAACAATTACACTTACAACTCATATTAGACAGCTCCCAACAACAAATATCCTTTTTGTAGATTTCAAGGCATCTGATATTCATAAGGGATATTTTGAGCAAGATTGTAATATTTGGGATTTAAACAATAATTTAGTTGCTTCAGGCCGACAACTAACTAGAATATTAAAATCAGAAGATAAAATTTCATAAAAAAAATAAGATAAGGAATCCAAATGCAATTTAAAGGAACAAAAAATTATATTTCTACAGATGATCTCAGTATGGCAGTTAATGCTTCTATGGCTTTAGAAAGACCTCTTTTAATTAAAGGGGAGCCAGGAACAGGTAAGACTCTTCTTGCTGAGGAAGTTGCTAAGGCATTAAAAATGGATCTCATAGAGTGGCATATCAAATCTACAACAAAGGCATCTCAGGGCTTATATGAATATGATGCTGTTACTAGATTAAGAGATTCGCAATTGGGTGACGAAAGAGTAAAGGATATAGCTAACTATATTAAAAAAGGTAAGCTCTGGGAGGCTTTTACAGCAGACAAACAGGTTGTTCTTTTAATTGATGAAATAGATAAAGCTGATATTGAATTTCCTAACGATTTGCTCCAAGAAATTGATCGAATGGAATTCTTTTGTTACGAAACTGGTGAAACCATTAAGGCGAAGCACAGACCTTTAATTATTTTAACTTCAAATAATGAGAAAGAACTTCCTGATGCATTTTTAAGAAGATGCTTTTTTCATTACATTCAATTTCCGGATAGAGTCACAATGAATAAGATTGTCGATGTTCATTATCCAAAAATTAAAAAGAAACTAGTTAATGAAGCTTTAGAGATATTTTTTGATCTAAGAAAAATACCTGGATTAAAAAAGAAACCATCTACCTCTGAGTTAATTGATTGGCTAAAACTTTTACTTTCAGATGATATGCCTGATGAAATCTTAAAGAACGCAGACTCATCAAAAGCTATACCTCCATTATATGGAGCTCTTCTTAAGAATGAACAAGATGTTCAACTTCTGGAGAGACTAGCCTTTATGTCTAGAAGAGAAGCCAATAGCAAATAAATGTTAATAAATCTTTTTCAAACTGTCAGATCGTCTGGAGTTCCATGTACTTTAAGGGAGCTTCTTGATCTATTAGGTGCTCTTGAAAAACAAATGGTTTACGCAAACATTGATGATTTCTATTACCTATCTAGGGCAATACTTGTAAAGGATGAAAAGCATTACGATAAATTTGATAAAGCATTCGATATCTACTTCAGAGGTATTGAAAAATTAGAGGATATATTCCAAGCCCTAATCCCAGAAGACTGGTTAAGAAAAGCTTTTGAGAAAGAGTTAGATCCTGAAGAACTAAAAAAGATTAAATCCCTAGGCGGCCTTGATAAATTACTTGATGAGTTTAAAAAAAGACTTGAAGAGCAGAAAGAAAGGCATGAGGGTGGTAATAAATGGGTTGGCACAAATGGAACATCTCCATTTGGTCATGGCGGCCAAAACCCTGAGGGCATTAGAGTTGGCGGAGAAGGCGGTCAAAAAACTGCTGTAAAAGTATGGGAGCAAAGACAATTTAGTAATCTTGATGACTCAGTCATAATTGGTACTAGAGATATTAAAATGGCTCTTAGAAGACTCAGAAAATTTGCAAGACAAGGAAATGATCTCGAGTTGGACATGGATAACACTATTAAATCAACTGCAAAAAATGCCGGCTTTTTAGATATTCATATGGTCCCTGAAAGGTCAAATACTGTAAAGGTAATTGTTTTATTTGACGTCGGTGGCTCAATGGATCCATATATCAAACTTTGTGAAGAACTTTTTTCAGCAATAAAAACTGAGTTCAAGCATCTAGAATACTATTACTTTCATAATTGTATTTATGAATCAATATGGAAAGACAATAACAGGAGGTCCCAAGAGAGATTCCTTGTCCAAGACTTAATTAATAAATTTTCATCTGAATATAAAATTATTGTTGTCGGTGATGCAACAATGGCTCCCTACGAAATTACTAATGCCGGAGGCAGTATCGAGCATTGGAATGATGAGCCAGGTCATGTTTGGATAAAAAGACTTGCCGATCACTTTGATAACCTGGCGTGGTTAAATCCAGTTCCAGATGATCACTGGGACTACACCTCTTCAATTTGCATAATGAAAGACTTATTTGAGGATAGAATGTATCCTTTAACATTAAAAGGTTTAGAGGAGGGGATGTCTAATCTATCAAAATGAATAATTCAACAACCACAACAACTAGTAAAGGTCTCAGGTGGGGTCCTTTCACATTAAGAATTCCGTTTATCCATATCAAATTTAGGGCTGGCGAATTTTTCCAAGGAATGGTAATTTCAGGAGCTACAGCTTTTGCAGCAGTGCCAGTTGCTATGGGCCTTGGTTTAAGTTTTGAGGATGGTATAGCTCTTAGCTTTATATCAGGTACTTTAATTGCTTCAGGTCCTATTATCTTTGGTGAGCCTATGGCTCCTGGATGGATAACGCCTGCACTGCCTATTGTTATAGCCGCATTTGCAGCAAAGGGTCAGTTCACAGGTGTTTATGATGTAGCCACTTTTCAGTATATGGCAGCTATATGTATTGAATTCACTCTCCTAGTTTTTATATTGGGCGTAACAGGATGGGGTAAGAAATTAATACAAGTAATTCCAAATGGGCTAAAAGCTGGAATTATTTTAGGTGCTGCATTAGCTGCTTTCTATCAAGTATTTGTTACAGATATAGATAAACTATTAATACAGCCTATATCTATGTTTATTGCTATAAGTGTTTGTATTATTACTACTTTTTCTGATCCTTTTAAGAAGCTTGCTGCTAACAATTCTTTCTTTAATAAAGTTGGATCACTAGGTTTATTGCCTGGATTTATTCTTGCGGCTTTGGTTGCTTTTTTATGTAATGAAGTAACATTTAATATTGAGTGGGGTTTTAAAATACCAGATGTAGTAACACTCTTTAATAAAACGTCTCCGCTTGCGATTGGGTTTCCTCCTATAGAGATGTATTTAGAGGCGCTTCCTTTGGTAATAATTGGATATACACTTTTGTTTGGAGATTTAATAACTGCTAATGAAGTTCTTAACGATGCCCAAAAATCAAGACCTGATGAGCCTTTAGATATTAATCTTGATAGATCACATCTTTCTATTGCAGCAAGGAATCTTTTGGGCCTAATGATTAATCCCTTTTTCCCAACTCAGGGGGCTTTGTGGACTGGTGTCCATGTTGTTGTCGTGGAGCGATGGAAGAAAGGTTTTAAGGAAATGCCATCGCTATATGATGGGCTGGGCTCATATTATTTAATGGCATTACCAATTCTTTACTTCACCCTTCCATTTATAACGCTAATGAAGCCATTGATGCAGATGGCATTAACTCTCACTCTCATTCTTACAGGATTTGCATGTGCCTATGTTGCTATGGCAATACCTAAGAAGAATTCTGAAATGGCCTCGGCACTGTTAATTGCTGTCTTTATAACCTTTTTTAGTGCTTGGGTTGGTCTATTAGTTGGTATAATCTTAAGTATTCTTGTAGTCGGACTAGATAAAACTGAGAGTTAAACAATTATGGCATTCGCATTAGAGATCACTGATCTTAAAAAAACATATCCTGGAGGAGTTGAGGCTTTAAAGGGGATTTCCTTTGCTGTGAATGAAGGCGACTTTTATGCACTGCTTGGACCTAATGGTGCAGGTAAATCATCTACCATAGGTATTATTGGTTCCTTAGTCACTAAGTCCTCAGGAAAAGTTAAAATCTTTGACATAGACACTGATGGAAATAACGAACAAGCAAAAATGATGTTAGGGGTTGTTTCTCAAGAGATTAATTTTTCTCAATTCGAAAAGGTTATAGATATCGTAGTTACCCAAGCTGGATTTTATGGAATTTCAAAATCTGAGGCATTGCCAAGAGTTGAGTCTATCTTTAAAAGATTAGGCTTATGGGATAAAAAAGATGTTCAAGCTAGAACCCTCTCAGGGGGATATAAAAGAAGGCTAATGATAGCCAAGGCTTTAGTTCATGAACCTAAACTGCTTATTCTTGATGAACCAACCGCAGGAGTAGATATTGAATTAAGAAGAGAGATGTGGACTTTTCTAAAAGAGATTAATAAAAATGGAACAACTATCATCCTTACCACTCATTATTTAGAAGAAGCTGAACAGCTTTGTAGAAATATTGGAATTATTGATGGCGGTAAGATTGTAGCCAATACTGGGATGAAAGATCTTTTAGGGTCTTTAAATGTTCAAGGTTATGTTTTTGATCTAGACTCGCCCTTAAGTGAGGCTCCAGAAATAGAGGGATTTCCTTTAAAGTTAGAAGATCCATTGACCTTGATAGCCGCTGTAAATAAGGATAGGTCAATTAATGCTTTGTTTGAGAAGCTATCTGAAAAGGGTATTAAAGTTAAATCTATGAGAAATGAATCTAATAGACTTGAAGAGCTTTTTATTGAAATGGTAAAAAAATAATGAAAAAAAACTTTAGTGTATCTACTGCCTTATGGACTTTAACAATTAAAGAAATTAGGCGCTTTTTAAGAATATGGGTTCAAACACTTGTACCTCCAGCTGTAACAATGTCCTTATATTTTGTTATTTTTGGTTCTCTAATAGGACCAAGAATTGGTTCAATGGATGGGTTTGATTATATTCAATTTATGATTCCTGGTCTTATTATGCTCTCTGTAATCACTAACTCTTATAACAATGTAGTTTCCTCTTTTTATTCTGTTAAATTCCAGAAATCAATTGAGGAGTTATTGATTTCACCAATGCCAAATTGGGTAATACTGCTTGGTTTTGTTCTTGGTGGAGTGGCAAGGGGCATCTTAATTGGATGTATTGTTTTTTGTGTAAGCTTGATATTTTATCCAGATTTCACTGTTGCCAATCCTCCATTAACAATCCTGGTTTTGGTCCTGACCGCAGTTCTATTCTCGTTAATGGGTTTTATCAACGCTGTTTTTGCAGATAGCTTCGATGATATCTCAATTATTCCAACTTTTATTTTGACTCCTTTGATATATCTTGGTGGTGTTTTTTATTCAATTAATATTCTCCCTGATATGTGGAGAAACATATCAATGGCTAACCCAATGCTATATGTTGTAAATACTTTTAGAGAAGGGATGCTTGGTGTCAGCGATGTATCAATCTATTTCGCTTTAGGAATGATTTTTTCTTTCATCGGAATACTTACTGGCTCATGTCTTTATCTTTTAAATAAAGGAACTGGTATTAGACAGTAATGGCAAAAGTTCTTGGAAAAAAGGTTCAAAGCTATTCTCAAGCTTCATCAAAATCTCTAGACCCAATTGATAGGGGTCAAAGACCTCAGCAGAATGGGGTGGATTATTGGAATGCCTATGAATTTACTTTTTTAGATAAAAATAAGGTACCGGTCCTAAAGGTTTTAGAGATACAAATACCATCTATATCCAAGTTCACCGTTGAGTCAAAATCCTTAAAGATATATTTAAATTCTTTTTATAAAAAGCAATTTAATAAAGATAGTGAAGCTCTTGATAAGGTTAAAAAAGATTTAAACAAGCTAACTAAGTCAGAAGTCAAAGCAAGATTTATTTCAAAATTTAGTGAAAGCCCTGATTGTATTAATTTAAACACACTAAGAGCAGTTAATACAAAACCCAACCAGATATATTGCTTCATTGGTTTTCGCTCTATTTGTCCGGTAACCTCCCAACCTGATTTTGCAAATATCTACCTGACTTCTGGTTCGGTATTAAATACTTCATGGCTCATTAAATATTTTAAATCTTATGCTGAGAGAGGTGATTTTCATGAGCATTGTGTAGAGAGTATGTTTGAAGATATTCAAAATCAATTTGGGTGCACTTCTCTTGAAATTTCTGGTCGTTTTATGAGAAGGGGTGGTATTGATATTAACCCTACAAGGTCGTCTTCTAAAAAATTATTTTTTAAAAATTTTAGATTTTTTAATCAATAAAATTATTATTAACCGTATTAGCACTTCCCCTTTTTGTAACAGATGAACCATGGGTAGACTATGAGCTTAGTGAAGAGGTTGTAGAGATGACTGTAGTT
>JABBBT010000038.1 GCA_018607365.1 SAR86 cluster bacterium | reverse complement strand
GGACAAGCTATTCTTTTTACCTTTGTAGTTTGTATACCTATCTGGAAAACAGGACGAATGAGCTATGTTGATATTGGTTGGCCCTGGGGGCTGGTATTACTTGGATTAATAAGCTTTGTTTTTAGCGATGGATACTGGTTAAGATCTTTAGTTGTTAGCGGGGTGGTTATAGTGATTGGCCTGCGTATGGGTCTTGGTGCCCTAAAAATGTGGCAACTAGGCCTGCTAGATAGAGAATTTCCAAGATACCAATATCAACGTGTTCTATGGAAGGAAGAGGGCAAACAAAATACTGCATTGGCTTTACAGATTGATGCTATATCCCAAGGTTTGGCAAATGCATCTTTTCTAGCACTCCCAGTTTTTTTAATAGCCTCAAATGGTTCTCAAAACTTTTCCTTAATCGAATTAGTTGGCTTAGTAATTTTTATTCTAGCCTTTACTATGGAGTCTGTTGCTGATTATCAAAAACTAGCCTTTCTAACAAAGATGAAAAAAGAAGGTAAGCAAAAACAAGTTTGCAATGTTGGGTTGTGGAAATTTTGCAGGCATCCTAATTATTTTGCAGAGTGGATGGTATGGAATGGTGTCTTAATTGCAGCAATTCCTTCATTGCTTGCTATTGATCCTTTAAGTATAAATCTATTGGGCAATAATTTTAACGACGGCCCTTGGCTTACACTTGCATGCTTAGTTTATGCATCATGGGCTATGTATAAAACTTTGGTTTATACCACTGGCGCAGTTCCATCTGAATACTACTCTGCTCAAAAAAGACCAGGTTACAAAGAATACCAACAACAAACAAATAGATTTTTTCCTGGACCAAGAAAGTTAAATCAGCCTAACTAAATACTTTTTTATGGCAAAAATATAAATTTAGCTAAAAAAATTACCGCTAAGAACCATGCACCTGATGAAATATTTCTTATCTCACCCGAAGATATTTTCATAACAACATAAGCAATAAAACCAAGGGCTATACCATTGGCAATAGAGAAGGTTAAAGGGATCATTATTATCATAATAAGAGCAGGTAGAAGTTCGCTTAAATCTGACCAATCTAGTTTTTCCATTCCACTAAGCATCAATATGGCAACATAAATTAAAGCTCCAGACGTTGCGTATGCTGGAACAATTGCTGCAAGCGGAGAAAAGAAAATAGCAATTAAAAATAAAAATCCAACTACAACAGCAGTTAACCCAGTTCTTCCACCAGCCTCAACTCCTGCAGAACTTTCAACATAACTAGTAACAGGCGCACACCCAAAAAATGAACCAAAGACACTTGAGCTACTATCAGCTTTTAAGGCTTTATCTAGGTTTAATATCTCTCCAGATTCGTCAATTAATTTAGCTCTTGATGCCACTCCCAAAAGAGTCCCTGCAGTATCAAATAAGTTTACAAAAAGAAAAGAGATTATGACGCTGATCATTGCAAGGTCGAAAGCCCCCAAAATATCTAACTTAATAAAAATCGGTGCGATACTTGGAGGATAGGCAATAACGCCCTGAAATTGAACTAAATTAAAAAAAACGCCCAATAATGTGACGCTAAGCACACCAATTATAATAGCCCCGGAAACCTGTCTATTTGCTAAAACTGAAATAAGTAAAAAACCTACTGCTGAAAGCAAGGTTTCTATATTCATAAAATTACCTAAACTTACAAAAGTAGCATCATTAGCAACTATTATTCCGCCGCTCTTTAAGCCAATAAAGCCGATAAAAAGACCAACACCAGAACCCATAGCTATCCTTAAGTTCATGGGAATACTATCTAACATCCATCTTCTTAATGGGGTAACACTCATTATTACAAACAAGATACCTGCCAAAAATACCGCACCTAATGCCACCTCCCATGTATATCCCATCTCGCCAACAACTGTATAAGTAAAAAAAGCATTTAAGCCCATTCCTGGAGCAAGACCAACTGGCCAATTAGAGTAAATTCCCATTGCAAAACATGCTAAAGCTGCCGCAAGACAGGTTCCAACAAAGCTAGCTCCATAATCCATACCACTCGAAGCCATCATCTGAGGATTAACAAAAATAATGTATGCCATTGTGATAAAAGTTGTAAAACCTGCCAGTAATTCTCTTTGAAAAGTAGTATTATTAGATTTTAGTTTGAATGTTTTTTCTAATATAGAATTCATAGATATTTTAAGTATTGATTTAGCACACAAACTATAAACTTATTAACAATAAAAAAACAATTTAATTTTTTATTTGGCATAGCGATTGCATGTCAATAAATAATATTAACTTACATTTGCATATTAGCTATTATGCAGGGGAAACATAATGAAACCGTCTCGTTTTATAAACAAGTATTTTTTAATTACATTTGCTATTTTTTCAGGCCAGCAAGCTTTTGCTCAAGAGAATTATATCGAAGATGTTATTGTCACTGCTGAAAAGAGAAGTGAAAGTATTCAAGATATATCACAATCTGTTTCGGCATTAACAGATTCTGATCTGGATTCAAAAAATATTACTTCATTTGTTGATTTAAGTGGCATCGTTCCAGGTGTTACGGTTGCTAAAAATGAGGGATATAAAACTGTTATTTCTATTAGAGGTGTTGGTAACGAAACCAATCAGAATGCAATAGCAGCACCTTCTGTGGCATTTCATATGGATGGAATTTTTATAGCATCTCCGTTTTCTTTGCAGACTGATTTTGTTGATATTGATCGTATTGAGGTTTTAAGAGGCCCACAAGGAACCCTATTTGGACAAAATTCAACTGGTGGAGCTATAAACGTAATTAGTAAAAAACCTACAACTGATGAGTATGGTGGAAAAGCCGACTTTACTCTTGGAACATATGGCCTAACTAAATTTAGAACATCAAATAATATTCCTTTAAATGAAAAGCTTGCTACAAGATTTTCAGCAACCATTACTGAAAGAGATGGGTTTACTAAGAATTTAGTTACAGGACAGGATCTTGATGACGCAAGTAATTTAAGTCTTAGAAGTGATTGGTTATTAGAAATTGATGATCTTTCATCTTTGAGAGCTTTTGGTCAATATTTTAAAGTTGATAGAAACGGTTCTGCAATGAAAGGTGTGGATGACGTTTCTTCTGATCCAAGAGAGCTATATCAAGATTCATTATCAAAGCATGATCTAACATCTTTAGTGATTGGAGCTATCTATGAAAGAGATCTTGGGTTTGCAAATTTAAAAGCAATGGCAAGCACACAAGAGGATGACATTTCAGTAGATAGAGATAATGATAGGCATAACTTTGGTGATGCGGTCAAAGTAATACCTGGCCTAGGATCGAATGCCACCTATCAAAGAGCTGAATATAATTCAGAATCTTCTATAGTCGAAACCAAAACCTTTGAAATCAACTTAGTTTCTAACGAACCTTTATTTGGTGGACTTGATTGGACTGTTGGTGCTTTTTATATGGAGCATGATATAGAGAATCATATTAGAGGTTATAGAGATAATAATAATGATGGAAATATTCTTTATGAGTGCTCAAACCCAAATGCAATATCAGGATCATGTTATGACCATGATTATGGCATACCAGGAAGATTTGCTGTATTTGATGCTGAGTGGGATTTTGTAACTGATGCGTTCCCAAGCAGAGAATCTTATTCTTTATATGCACAAACAACTTATAGTTTTAC
>JABBBT010000037.1:14102-24999 GCA_018607365.1 SAR86 cluster bacterium | reverse complement strand
TCAACTGCAACAAATAAAATAGTTCCAATGAAAATTTAATATATAATTTTTCCATGGATGAAGGAAAATTATACAAATTACTAGAGGAAGTTAAGCCAGATAACTCTTTTGAGAATTCTTTAACACCTGCCACACCAGATTATTCAAACTTAGATAATTGGGCTGCTTATCCTGAAAAAAATGCTCAACAATTTTACCTACCAGATCAGAACTTAACACTTAATAAATCTAAGAATGATGTTGATGTTTTTTACATTCATCCAACTGGTTTTTTTGAAAAGGTCTGGAATTCAAATATGGATAAATCTAGAAGTGCTTATGAAAGAACTGAGATGATGCTGGGTAATCAGGTTTCTGCTTTTAATAACACTTGTAATATATATGCTCCTGAATATAGGCAAGCTACTTATTATTCATTTTTTGCCAAAGATACCGATGGCACTAAGGCATTAGACTTGGCATATAAGGATATAGAGAGTTCTTTTGATTATTTTTTAGAAAATTTTAATAACAATAAACCTTTTATCATTATGGGCCATAGCCAAGGAGCACTCCATTCTCATAGATTAATAGCCAATAAAATTCAAGGCACTGAGCTTCAAAAAAGATTTATATGTGCTTATGCGATTGGATATATGATTCCAGAAAAACATTATGCCTCTATGTTTCCTTTAATACCTCAATCACAGTCACCAATCGATACAAATTGTATTATTAGCTGGTCAACTGTTGTTGAGGGGTTTAAAAGAGAAAGAGAAAGAACAGTTTTTTGGCAGCCATCAGGCTGGTCACTTGAATTAATGAAGCAAAAGATTGTTAGCACTAATCCTTTTTCTTGGAAGAATGATAATAATTGGGTTGACGCACCTTCATGTCATAGCTCTGTAATAACTAAATCACCTAATTTTGATTTTGCGGATCGTTTATCTCTCCATCATTCAGGAGCTAAAAAGAGTTTGGCATATGCACGTGAGCAGAGTTTTTCAACACGAATTAACCCAGACAATGGCTTAATAGAAACAAAAGGTCCTTTGGTAGAGAAAATGAAGAAAATGACTACTTTTACAGGTGACCTGCATAGCTATGATGTGATGTTATTTTGGGGTTGTTTAAGAGAGAATATAAAGGATAGAATAAATGCGTTTCTTTAGCATTTTATTTTTAATGACCGTATCTATAAATACTCACTCCTTTGAAGAGGGCTCCGTTTATAACAATGATATTGAAATTATCTATAGAGACTATGGACCAAAAGACGGTGATCCCATTCTTCTTGTTCAAGGCTTAGGTGGCCAGTTAATTAATTGGCCTGATCATTTGCTGGAATTTTTAATTGAAAATAACTTTAGGCCGATAGTTTTTGATAATCGTGATTCCGGTTTATCTTCTCGCTTTGATACTGAGCTCTTTGAAGAAAAAAATAGATCAAAAACAATTAACTCCACTTATATAAAGTACTTTTTAAGACTGCCAATAAATCCTCCATATAATCTTGATGATATGGCTAATGATTCGATTCTTATTTTAGATGAATTAAACATCACCAAAGCTCATCTACTTGGTATGTCCATGGGCGGAATGATAGCTCAAATTATAGCTGCTAATCATCCAGATCGAATTAAAACATTTACTCTTATAGCCTCATCAACTTCTGCTCCTAGCCCATTTAATGGCCCTACAAGGGATGTTAGAAAGCTTTTGATGAAAAGGTCTAATAATCCCAATTCTACAGTTGATGAACGTATCGATAGGAGTAAAAAAATATTCTCTCTAATAGGTCTTGAAGGCTACGATTTAAATACTCAAGAATTTTATGATAAGTCAGTAGAATCAATTAAAAGAGCTGGACCAGACGATACTGGTTTTAGTAGACAGATTATGGCTATTCTAGGTTCAAAAAATAGAATTAAAAAAGTGAAAAGTATTTCTGCCAAGACTTTAATTATTCATGGAAAACAAGATCCTTTAATTAAGGTTAAAAATGCCTATAAAGCAAATAAGCTAATAAATAATAGTGACCTAATTATTATTGATGAAATGCGACACCTTATTGAGCCACCAGTTTTTGATTTATTTAAGAATGAATTGCTTACTCATTTAAATTACTAACGTGCTATCTACTCAATTTAAAAACAATTATGCCGTTGGTGCTGTGGCAAACGGAATCAAAACAGATGCATTTACTTTTTTTCTTCTTTTTTATTATTCAAGAGTTATTGGGTTAGACCCATTGTTAGCTTCCTCAGCTATAGCGCTAGCTTTAATTATTGACTCATTCACCGATCCAATAATGGGGGCGCTGTCTGATAGAACAAATTCTAAGTATGGAAGGCGACATCCTTATATGTTTATTTCTTTTGTACCGGTTTCTATATTCTATGTTTTACTCTTTTCACCCTCACAAGACTGGGAGCTTTCCCAGTCACAATTATTTTGGTGGATGTTTGTATGTGCATCAATGACAAGAATTGGAATGACTTTATTTGATGTACCTCATCGGTCATTTGGAGCAGAAATATCTAAAGATTATTATGAGAGAACTGAGCTTTTTTCTCGTCGTGAAATGTTCCAATGGATTGCCGGTATATCAAATGCATTTTTAGCATATTTTATTTTTTTTAAATCAACTCCTGATTATCCATTTGGCCAATTAAATCCAGAAGCATGGTTCCCGCTTGCACTTACAGGCGGGATATTTATGGCCTTATCTATTTTTTATTCATCATGGACTACACGATCATATATCTCAGAACTATCTGAATGGAAAGGAAGAAGTACTTTTAAGATCATGGCTAAAGAGATTTATATAGCTTTATCAAATAAATCTTTTATTATTTTTTTCTTAGGCAACCTCACACTTTCAATAGCCTGGGGCTTACTTAATAATCTAACTTTGTTTATAAATACAGATTTCTGGCAGCTTAATGGACCACAATTAACCATATTTTTATTTGTATATATTTTTGCTCCATTTGTAGCATTCAAGCTAACGCCTATGCTAGTAAAGTATATGGATAAAAGAAATTTGGTTTTAATTTGTATTTTAGGAGTAGCCATATCAAGTCCTTTTGCATTTATTTTATACAATCTCGGCTTAACACCAGAGAAGGGTACTAATGCATTGGTGTTTTTTTTATGTTTGCCTTTAATTTTTATATCTTCACTATCAATTATGGGAAATATGACAAGAGATTCTATGATAGGTGATATTGCAGATGAGGTTGAGTTATATAGTGGAAAAAGGCAGGAGGGTGTATTGTACTCATCAGTCTCGTTTGTTCAGAAAGTTAATACAGCTCTTGGAAGTATTACAGGCGGTCTAGTTTTATCTTATTTAAGTTACCCAAAAGACAATCCGTCTTATGAGCAGACATATTCATTATTTTTTGTTCAAGGGGTTGTAGGACCAATACTTTTAATTATTCCTTTATTTATATTTTATTTTTATGGGCTATCAAAAAATAAACACAAGAAAATTTTAGAAGCCCTCAAAAAAACTACTTAACTAATATCTCTAAGGTCTTTTTAATTCTGTTCCAAAGAGTTTTTTCTGGAGCACCAGAGTCTGACTTCGAGAAATTTTCAATAAAGTGAATTATCAAACTATCCAGATTATCAAGCTCATTATTCTTGCTTTTGTTAAATTTACTCGTAAGCATTTCTAGCTGAATTTCTTGTCTAAGCCCATTATCCTTTTTAAGTGATTCTATATTTGAAAGAATCTCTAATTTTATACAACTATATAAAAGGGCTTTTTTATCTGTCTTTTTATTAGTCTTTGATTTTACTATTGCCGTAACAATATTTTTAGAAAGAGATATAGATTGATCCTTATCATCATTTAGCAATTCAAATATCTTATTGTATTCTCCAAGACGTGAAATTTTTGCCTCTTGAATTTTTTCATTCTTAATATTTCTAATTGCAGATAAGACTTCATTAAACTCTTTAGATTTTTGAATGTTCTTCAGTTCACTTAATTGGATTTCGCAATCTTGTACAGTAACTGATTGGTCTTTAAGATTCTTTAGTAACTCTTTGGCAGTAGATATTTCTGCATCAAGCACTTCCTTCTTTGCATTAAATAATCTGTCGGCAGACTTATTAAATTTATCCCATAACTTATTATCATGTTTTCGTCCTGCTGAGCCTGCTTTTTTCCAGTCATTTTTTAGATCATTAAATTTCTTAATATTTAAATCACCATCATCACCATCAATAGCTTCAACTTTAGCTATAAGACCTTCCTTAATAGCTATAACACTAGATTCTTGTTTTTTTATAAAATCATTTATAGGTTTTTTTGCTTCAAAATATGCAGATTTAAGCTTGTTAAGATCTTTATCTAAAACAGGTGCAAATTTCTGCCACTGATCGAAAGTACTACGCATATATTGTATTAATGTTCTTACATCAGGCCACTTTGATGAGTTTTCCTGAACGTAAACATTTATTTCTTCAATTATTTTCAATCTCTGATTGGCGTTATTTATTTTGATTGCCTTAAGTTCATCAAAGTACTCACTACATGGCTCCCAGCCTTTATTGCATAACTCATTAAACTTAGACCATTGGTCCCTGGAAGCAGGCCTACTTGATAGGTCAAGCAGTTGCCATTTAGCTTGTAAATCATGAATTCTGTGGGCTTGTTTTTTAGGGTCATCTATAGGGTTGCTAATAATAGAAGTTATTTCTGATATTAGTTCTTCTCTTTTTGGATTAGTGGCAAATGATGACATTTCATCAAAATATCTAGACTGACCTATAGCAAAATTAAGTTTATGTTTTAGAGCATTAGGTACTTTTTTAAAACTTTTAGTCTTGGACATGACATCCCTTACTAACTTCTGAGCACTTTTAATTGACCCATTAGAAAAAAGTTTTTCGGCTTCTTCTAACTGTTTAAATAAATCTTGACTAGTTTCCACATTAATCTCTTTTGATGTTTATAATTATACTAAATGAAAAAGCGAATTCTAACAGGTATTACAACAACTGGTACTCCTCATATTGGAAATTATTTAGGAGCAATTAAACCAGCCATTAAAATGGCCAGCGAATTCGATGAATCATTTTATTTTTTAGCAGATTATCATGCAATCATAAAAAATTCTAATAGTAATGAAATAGGGGATTCAGTTAAAAATGTCGCCCTTGCATGGATAGCATCTGGCCTTGATGCAGAGAAATCATATTTTTATAGACAATCAGATGTTCCTGAAATTTTAGAGCTCAGCTGGGTTTTAAATTGCGTTACAGCAAAAGGTCTCATGAACAGGTCTCACGCTTACAAAGCTGCAACAGCATTAAATAGTAAGGATGAAGATAAGGGCATAAGTATGGGTCTGTTCTCCTATCCAGTATTAATGGCAGCTGATATTTTAATGTTTGATGCTACACACGTACCAGTTGGTGCTGATCAGAATCAACATATAGAGATGACAAGAGATATAGCAGCTCGCTTTAATCATACTTACAAAAAATCATTTGAATTACCTGAAGCAATTATTGAGTCAGAGAAAGATGTTGTCTTGGGTATTGATGGCAGAAAAATGAGTAAGTCATATGGAAATATCATCCCACTTCTTTCTACTGAAAAAGTTCTAAAAAAATCTATAGCTAAGATTGTTACTAATTCACTAGAGCCTGGAGAGCCCAAGGATATAGAAGGCTGCTCTGTGTATTCTCTTTACTCTCATTTTGCCTCTAAAGAAGAATTATCTGAGCTTGCAGATGATTATAAAAATGGTATTTCTTGGGGAGATGCTAAAAACAAACTATTTACAGTAGTTAATAATGAATTAACACCTATTAGAAATAGGTATGAGGAGTTCTCTAGCGACAGTAAGTATATTAATGACCTTTTGCATGAAGGCGCTACTAAAACAAGGGTGCTAGCTAGAGAAAAGATAAATTCAATCAGAGAATTAATCGGTATTAAAACTATTTCTTAATGAAATCATCAGGCTCATCATGGCTAAAGTTTGGCTTATTTACTGTTGGCTTGGGTCAATCATTTGTCTTTGTAATTGTTCCTCCTCTTGCTAGGGAGCTTGGTTTAACCGAGGTTCAAGTATCACTTGTATTTGCCTTTTCTGCTGTTGCATGGGCTCTAACTAGTGCTTCATGGGGAAGGGCTAGTGACAAGTATGGCCGAAGAAATATTGCTGTTCTTGGGCTGGTTGGCTATTCACTGTCTTTAATTGCAATGATCACCCCCTTGTTTTTGGTCGAACGCAACTTGTTAGATGTTGCCTTTTTATTTCCATTGTTAGTCTTGGGTAGACTTTTAAATGGTTTGATTGGGTCTGCCTCAAGACCAGCATCATTTGCCTATATTGCAGATAACAGCTCTGCGGATAAAAGGACTTTAAAGTTTGCTAGGCTAGAGTCCAGTTTTCTCTTGGGAACTGTAGCTGGCCCCTTGTTTGGCGGCTTCTTAATTCTAATAACAAAAGAAACACCTTTTTATGTATTTAGTTTAATGTCACTTATAGCTTCTGCTGGCATATTTTTAAATCTTAAAAATACAAGCATTCATAAAAAATCTGAAAAACCATCTATTAAGGCATCATGGAAATCTAGCACTATATGGCCATTTTTATTAATAGCTTCTATAGCAAGTCTTTCTCAAGCTTCCTTGCTTCAATCTATAGGGTTCTATGTCTATGATATATTTCCAACATTAGATGATCTTCCAATCGTGGTTAGTATGAGTTTTGCTGTTTTATCAATCTCAACAATTGTTAGTCAATACTTATTTACAGACGCATTTCCTTTAAACAATTTTAAATTGTTGATATACGGCACAATTTTAATTATTTTTTCATTCTTTACGATGGCTTATTTTCAAAAAATATCTATTTATTACCTATCATTACTTATAAATGGACTGGGCGGCGGAATGATCAGACCTGCCATTTCATCATCATTATCTCTTTCACAGTCACCAGAAAATCAAGGTTCTGCTGCAGGTTATCTTGGCTCTGTATATCCCATTGGGCATATATTGACTCCGTTTGTTGCTATGCCAATATATGCAACAAATCCAGCCTATCTATATCTCTTTAATTCGTTATTATCTATATTTATAATTATATTTATAATAATTCATCCAATTTTTAAAAATAAAAGTTAATAATGAAAAAATCACTACTTATAGTTAATCTCGGAACCCCAGACAGCCCTAGCTACTTTAGCGTATTTAAATACTTGAGAGAGTTTTTGTCAGATGAAAAGGTCTTGAATATCAACCCGGTCTTAAGGTTTATTCTTGTTAATTTTATTATTTGCCCATTCAGATCATTTTCATCATCAAAGATATATAAGAAAGTGTGGGATAAAGATCACGGATCACCACTTTTACACAATACAAAACTATTAGCTGATAAATTAGACAAGCAATTAGCTGATGTAGATGTTCAGTATGCTATGAGGTATCAGTCTCCATCTATAGAACACACTTTAAATGATATGTTATCAAGAAATCCTGATGAGATAGTTATTCTTCCTCTGTTTCCACACTATGCAGCAGCTACAACCGGCTCAGTATTTAAAGAAGTAACATCATGTCTATCAAAAAAATGGGTTGTACCTAAAGTTACATTTATTAACCAATTTTATGATAATGATAAGTTCATTGAAGCATGGTTAGAAAAAGCCAGTCAATTTGATATGAATAGCTATGACAAAATTATATTTAGCTATCATGGCGTCCCTAATAGCCATGTAGACAATGTTTACCCTGATAGCTTATGTGAAGATAATGATTGTGAAGAAAAAATAACAGATGAAAATAAATTTTGCTACAAAGCTACTGTTTATGAAACTACAAAAATTCTAGCAAGAAAACTGAATCTTAATTCAGATCAATATATCGTTACATTTCAATCAAGGCTTACCAATAAATGGCTTTCTCCATTTACTGATGATGTGTTGAAAGCATTACCTCAGGATAATAAAAAAAATGTTCTTGTTTTTTCACCAGCCTTTACAGCAGATTGCTTAGAAACAATCATAGAAATAGGTGACGAATACAAAGAACTTTTTTATGAATCTGGTGGTACGAATCTTGATTATGTCCCGTCATTGAACTTTTCAGATAAATGGGTTGATGCTATTGTTGATATAACAAATATGAATGAAGGAGATAGTAACAAGAATGTTTAAAGATGATTTGTTAAAAGGCAAGCGTATATTAGTTACGGGTGGTGGAACTGGATTAGGAAAGGAAATGGCTTCACATTATGCTCAGCATGGTGCTGAATTATATATATGTGGCCGAAGAGAAAATGTTTTAAAAGAAACATCTGATCAGCTTAGGTCTGAATATGGTGTTGATGTTCACTATGAATCTCTTGATATCCGAGCATCAGAAGATGTCGATGGTTTTATACAAAGAATCTTTGATGATGGCCCTCTTGATGGGTTAGTAAATAATGCAGCAGGTAATTTTATTTCACCAACAAAAGACTTATCTCATAAAGGTTTTGATGCAATCGCCAATATTGTCTTTCACGGTACTTTTTACATGACACATTCTGTTGGAAAAAGATGGATAGAAGCTAAACATAAAGGATCTATCATATCGATATTAACAACTTGGGTTTGGACCGGTTCTCCATATGTGGTTCCATCAGCTATGTCTAAGTCTGGAATCAATGCTATGACTCAGTCTCTTGCAGCTGAGTGGGGTAAATATAATATTAAAGTTAATGCAATTGCTCCTGGCCCATTCCCGACAAAAGGGGCATGGGAAAGACTTAACCCAAAGGGTGATGATGAAAGTTCAATGGGCAGTATTCCACTTGGACGGGTTGGTGAAATGAATGAGCTGCAAAATTTAGCTACTTTCTTGATGGCTGATGGCTGTGATTATTTAACGGGCCAGACTATTGCAATAGATGGTGCACAATATTTAACAGGTGGAGGAACTTTTTCAGGCCTAGATAAATTAAGTGAAGAAGATTGGGAACAGATGAGAGCTATGATAAGGTCATCTAACGATAAAGATAAAGCTAACAGAGGTTAGGGGGTAATTATTATGGAAAATACTAAACAATCTATGAATGAAGTTCTGACGTTACAAAAGAACCATTTTATAAAACATGGATCACCATCCATTGAATTAAGAGTAGATCGTTTAAATCGTTTAAAAACAATGATTATGGATAACAGGTATGATTTTGTTGATGCACTCAATTCTGATTATGGGAATAGGTCAAAAGATGCCTCATTAATGACCGATGCATATTCAATAGTCCCTGATATTAATAACGCAATAAAAAATATTAAAAAGTGGACTAAAGAAGACAAAAGATCAGCAAATTTTCCTTTCGGTTATCTTGGTGCAAAATCTTACGTAAAATATGAACCACTAGGAACAGTTGGCATGATTTCTCCATGGAATTTTCCAGTCAATTTATCTTTTGGTCCTTTAGCGGCAATATTTGCAGCTGGCAATCAGGTGATGCATAAGCCTAGTGAGCTCACACCTTTGACGGCAACATTAATTAAAGACTTATGTGATAAGGCTTTTGATCAACATGAGTTTGCAACCTTTTTGGGTGGACCTGAGGTTGGCGAGGCATTCACAAAACTACATTTTGACCATCTTTTATATACTGGAAGTGGCAATATTGGTAAACATGTAATGGCTTCAGCAGCGGAAAACTTAGTTCCTGTTACTCTTGAGCTGGGTGGTAAGTCACCAGTTGTTATTGGTGAAAGTGCCGATTTAAAAACTACTGCAAAAAGAATTATGTTTGGTAAGACAATGAATGCAGGACAAATATGTTTGGCTCCAGATTATGTGATTATTAAAAAAGACAAAAGAGACGAGTTTATTGCAGAAACTGAGAACGCAATTAATGAATTCTACCCAGATATTAAAAATAATGATGATTACACATCAATTATTAACCAAAGACATTACGATAGAATCAATTCGTTGATTGATGACGCAAAAGAAAAGGGTGCTCATGTTCATCAAATAAATCCTGCAAATGAAGATTTTTCTCAACAAGAATTTTATAAAATTCCGCCAACTATTATTACCAATACAACCGATGATATGAGAGTTATGAATGAAGAAATTTTTGGACCTGTATTGCCAGTTGTCGATTACGATAGCGTTGACGAGGCAATTGCAAAAATAAATGCTAAAGATAGGCCTCTAGGTTTATATTATTTTGGAACAAACAAAGACGAGGAATCAAAAGTTATTAATAAAACCACCTCAGGTGGCGTTACTGTTAACAATGTAATTGGTCACATTCAACAAAAGGATTTACCTTTTGGGGGTGTGGGGCCATCTGGAATGGGTAGATATCAATCATTCGATGGTTTTAAAAACTTCTCAAACCATAGAGCAGTTTATAAAGATGTTGGTTTTAAATTAGATAAGTTTTTTGACGGCATTAGGCCTCCATATAGTTCAAAGAAAATTGAGGGCCTACTTAAAAGTCTCTTAAAATAATACAGTGTTTTCTTTACCGTTTAACTTAGCCTATAAGTATTTTAAGTCTAATAAGGGTGGGGTATTTTCCTTTACTTCATTTTTAGCTATTTCAGGTCTTGGTATTGGCGTCTGCAGCTTAATTGTTGTTATGTCTGTAATGAATGGTTTTGAAAAAGAACTTCAAGATAGAATATTGGGTGTAGTTCCACATGCTGTTATTTATTCAGACGAATCAATTCCTGAATATACAAATACCATCAAGATATTAAAAGAGAATGACAATATATTAGAAGCAGCGCCATATATATCCCTGCAAGGCTTAATTTCTTCCTCATCATCAAGCAAGGGTGTGTCTATAACCGGAATTGATGTAAATGCGGAACCTAATATGTCTATTATTCCAAATTATATGGTTTATGGCACTTTAGAAAACCTTAA